>JAZNPU010000029.1:0-8937 GCA_045589795.1 Clostridia bacterium | reverse complement strand
CCAAGTTGTGCAGTTTCCATTTCCAAAACAGCATTTTCTTCCAAAACAATTTTGGTTTCTGGGTTTAAGATTTTTCCACTTGTTTCTTTGCCAAGTCCGAGATGCTTTTCAACATATTTCACTTTGCTGTTTTTTCCAATGTGAAAAGAGTGTATGCCATTGTGTTGGCTCTCTTGATCGCTAGTGTTGTGGATTCCGCAACCAGCAACAATCAAAACTTCTGAATTTTCACCAACATAAAAATCGTTATAAACCAAATCGGTGATGCCTCCCTTGGAAATAATCACAGGAATGTGCACACTTTTGTTTTTAACATTTGGTTTTATGATTATGTCAATGCCTGGTTTTTTTGTTTTTGGCACAATTTCAATGTCTGCAGATGATCGTCTTTCAACCGATTCACCGTTTTTTCTTATGTTGAAGCTTCCTTGCTCAATTTGATGAAGATCACTGATTCCTTGAAGCAATTCTTGTTCTGATTTGTTAAGTTTCATTTGTGGCCCTCCTATTTCAACCTTTTGCAAGTTTTGTTTTCTAGTTGAGAAAGAATTTTCTTTTTTGTGTCCATTTTGTAGCAGTCTGGTGAGCTGAGTAAAAGAATATAGTCTGCTTGCTCAAGGATTTTTTGCTGGTGACTGATTATGATAACCGTTTTGTTTTTTAGAGAAGAGAAGAGTTTAATAAGGTCTTCAAAGCTCCATAGGTCAATGCCGGCTTCTGGCTCATCAAAAATAAACACTTCGCCACCTTTTGCAAGGCTTATTGCAAGTTCAATTCTTTTAAGCTCTCCACCAGAAAGGGTGCTGTCGAGTTCTCTGTATATATAATCTTTTGCACACAATCCAACCTTAGACAAATATTCACAAGCTTTGCCAATGTTGGCTTTTTCGCTCATTGCAATTTCAAGCAAATCTTTAACAGTTAGGCCCTTAAATTTTATTGGTTGTTGAAAAGCCATTGTTATGCCAAGGTTTGCTCTTTGAGAAATGCCAAGGTTTGTGATGTCTTGTTTGCCATAAAAAATTGAGCCACTTGTTGGTTTGTTTAGACCCATAATAATCTTTGCCAAAGTGGATTTTCCACCACCATTTGAACCAGTTATAACAGTTAGTTTTCCTTTTGGAAATTCAAGGTTAAGATCTTTCAAAATAACCTTGTTTCCAGATTCGTTATTCACTTCATAGCAGATGTCTTTTAACTTAATCATAGGGTTCTCCTTATGATGATAATATATTATATTCAACCAAAAAAGTCAATAATAATCACAAAAAACTCCATGAAAACTTGTTCATATAGTTTTCGACAAAAAAATAAGGCTGTTTTAGCCTTATTTTTGAATTGCTTTAAGTTTTTTAATCAATCTGTCAGTATGTTGATTCATAAATTTTCTATATTCATCTACCAATTGTTGGTTAAAATTCTTTTCGTCCATAAACACCTCTCTTATTCAACACCCAAGGTTGTTTTTAGATTTTTAGTGTTGCTGTGATATTTGAAATATGATTCCAAAAATTCTTTGCTGTAAACAGAAAGGTCTTCCAAAAATTCTGCTCTTTCTTGTTCTTCTTGTTTGTTGAACACAACACCAAGGTTTGATTGATATTCCAAAACTGATTCAGTTCCGTCAATAACAGCTTGTTTGATGGTTTCAAGTTCTTCTAGTGAATAATATTGAGGGTCGAGTTGAGCAATAAGTCTTGGATCAAGTTTTAATAATTCAACAACGGCTTCCATATTTTTGCCTGGTTGTTTTGTCAAAACAGGCATCAACAACTCTGGATCAATTGTTAATTGACCAGATCTCCAACCGTTATTCATATATTGTGCTTCAATATGTGTATCATTAAATTCTGTGCCCCAATAATCTGAAACATCAGCAACCATTGCAATTCCGTGTTTTTCAGGATTTTTTTTGTGCTCAATAACTGTTCTTGTTTTTGTTTCAGATATTTTCTTCTTAAATAATCCTTTGCCTTCAATTCTCACTTCTTGATACTCTTGTGGAACTTTGTGAGGTGTTGTTTGATAAGGCAGAACTGTTTTCCAAATGCCATCTTTAGTTGAAACTTTTCCAACTTCTAGGCAAACAGGTTTGTTTTTGTCTTCAATATACTGATTTCTTCTTAGATATTCTGCAACTTGTCCGCGATATCTATAGTCAATAACCATAAAAATTCTCCTTTGAAATTCTTTATACTAAAATAATATTGCCAAAATGCTTTTTTTGTCAACTATTTTCAAGCCTTATCGCTTGTCAAATATAAAATTCCCAACACATTTTCGCCACAGTGGCTGGTTATTGTGCCACCTGCATTGGTTTCATAAATTTCTTTGAATCCTGCTTTGCTTAATGCTGCTTTTGCAGCGGTGATCATTGCAGGTGTGGCAGTGGTGTAGGTTATAAAGGCTCTTGTGTTATCAAAATTGTTAAATTCTGCAAGAGTGTCTGCACAATATTGCTCAATAACTTTTTCCATTTTCCCGCGATATTTTTTTGCTGGTTTCATACTGCCATTTTTGACTACAATTTGTGGGTGAATTTTTAAAATGTTTGCTCCAAAATAAGAAAGAGCATTGCATCTTCCACCTTTATACAAATAGTCTAGCCTATCAACAACAAAACTTGCTTGAATGTTTGGGATTCTGCTTGTCACTTTTTCAACGATTTCATCAGCAGAACAGCCCAATTTGTTGAGTTCTGCCGCATAAATGGCAAGCAATCCAATGCCCGAAGAAAGAGAAAGGCTGTCCACAACCCAAACATTTTTCATTTTTTCAGCAGCTGCTCTGCAATGAGCAACACTGCTTGTTAAGTTGCTACTTAGTGTTATGTGCACAATGGCATCATAAGTTTTTAGTAAATTTGAAAAATATTCCTTATATTGATTTTCATTTATTGCACTTGTTTTTGGCAAATTGTTTGTTTTCTTAACAAATTCAAAAATTCTTTTTGGAACAGTAGGATTGTCTTCAACAACCTCGTCGCCAAGAATAACAGAATATGCTATTGTGTTAATGTTATATCTTTGGATTAATTCATCATTTAGATCGCAGGTTGATTCGGTTGAAATTGCAATTTTCATAAAAATTCCTCCTAATAACGAATTATACTCTTGTGATTTTTGAATTGTCAAAAAAGAAAACTAAAAATTTTCAAGCAAACGAAATTAATTATTGAAAATTTAGTCAAAACATGTTATATATTTAGTATAAGGAGTAAAAAAATGAGCTTGATAAAACTAAAAAATAAAAATACCGTTGCATTGGTTGACACAATTGGAGCTCAATTAATTGGTTTAAGAGTTGATGGTGTTGATGTGCTTTATAATGGTGCTCGCAAGCCAGAAAAAGCACAATGGGGAGCAAGTGCAAAAAACCTTTTCCCAAACCCTGGTCCTGTTGGAACATACAATGAAGAATATGGAGAATTGGAAACGGTTGATCTTCCTGTTGGCGACACAATAAAAAAACATGTCGTTTATCATCACAATGGTGGAAGATATGTTATGGCACAACATGGGTTTGCTCAATATAAAGAATTTCATGTTCAAGGTCAAACAGACAACACTTGTTTGATGAGCATTTCCCATAACGACGGAACATGGTCTGAATATCCATATAAATTCAAATATGGTGTTGCAATGGAAATTAACAATGATGGCGACTTTATTTATTCAGCATTTACTCGCAACGACGACAACAAGCCAATTTTGGCTGGCATGGGTTGGCACCCAGCATTTAAGTTGCATGGTGATCCATCAAGATACAAAATCATGTTCAAAGGTCTAAACAAAACAGACGAATGTGAACTAGTAGAAGGCGAACTATACACAATTGATGATATTGTTGCCCAAGGAAAGTCTGTTAAATATTCTGGAATTGTTGAAACCGAAGTTGTTTTGCTTTATCAAAAAGATAACGGCAAATATATTCCATATTTGTCAATGCACACAAAGCAACCAAATTTGATTTTTTGGAGCAAACCAGCCACAGAAAAAGGGCAAGAAAGTTTTATTTGCATTGAACCATGGAACACAACCCCAAGACAAATTCAAAAGTTGACACAACAACACAAAACTCCAGATTTGGCACATGGTGATGATCCTGCAAATATTGTGGACGAAGGGTCATATAATGCAATGGTTGTTCCAGTGAAATTTAATTCGCAATATATCAAACTTATGTCGCATTATAGACATCAAGAAAAAGAATAAAGGCAGAATTCATTTCTGCTTTTTTCATGCTTTTTTGTTTGTGAAAAATTCGTTTGTTTGCTATAATAACAAGCAGATAAAAGGAGAACTTATGGAACTACATAAAATTTTAGCTACAGAATTTAACATTGCACCAATCTATGCAGAAAACCTTATTAGCCTTTTAGATGAAGGTGCAACCATTCCGTTTATTGCCAGATATCGTAAAGAAATGCATGGCAGCTTGGACGACCAAGTTATAAGAGAATTTGCAGATAGATTGCAATATTTAAGAAACTTTGAAGACCGCAAAAAAACAATTGTTAAGTCTATTGAAGAACAGGGTAAACTAACTCCAGAAATCACAACAAAGCTCGACAATGCAAAAACACTAACTGAACTTGAAGATATTTATCGTCCGTTCAAACCAAAAAGACAAACCAGAGCAACAATTGCTGTGGCAAAAGGTCTTGAACCTTTGGCCGACTTCATTATGGCTCAAAAACCAGATGACAGAACTCTTGTACAACTTGCAGAAGAATATGTTAGCGAAGAAAAAGGTGTTGCTTCAGTTCAAGAAGCAATCGCCGGAGCAAAAGACATCATTGCTGAAAAAATTAGTGATGACAGTGATTTAAGAAAAGAACTTCGTGAATTTATGCAAAAGAGTGGTTTTGTTGTTTCAACCATGAAAAAACAAAAAGAAGACAAAAAACCAAAAGAAAAAGTTATTGACAACTCTAACAAATATGAAGACAAAGAAGGTTCAGATAAGGCAAAAGAAGCTGACACTTATGCTGGCTATGACGGATTCAAACAAGAAGTTGCAAAAATTCCTTCTCACAGAATTTTGGCAATCAACCGTGGTGAAAATGAAGGTTTCCTAAAGGTTGAAATTGAATATAACAAAGAAAAATGTTTAGAAATTATTGGCAAAAACTATAAAATCAAAGATACAATCTTTGCAGACTTGCTTCATGAAGTGCATGAAGATTCATTTGACAGGCTTATCAGCCCAAGTTTGGAAAGGGAAGTTCGAAATGAATTAACCGATACAGCAAATGAACAAGCTATTAAAAACTTTGAATTAAACTTAAAACCTCTTTTGATGGAAGCACCACTCAAAGGCAAAAGAATTATGGGTTTTGACCCAGGCTACAGGATGGGTTGCAAACTTGCAGTTATTGACGAAAACGGAACAGTTTTGGACACAGATGTTATTTATCCAACAGAGCCATTCAAAAAAATTGCAGAAAGCAGACACACAATGGCTAAACTTATTGCAAAACACAAAGTTAATGTTATTAGCATTGGAAACGGAACAGCAAGCAAAGAAAGTGAAATTTTTGTTGCAAACTTATTAAAGGATATCCCTGTTAAGGTGCAATATGCAATTGTTAGCGAAGCAGGAGCATCGGTTTATTCTGCAAGCAAACTCGGTGCAGAAGAATTTCCAGATTATAATGTAAACCTCAGAAGTGCAGTTTCAATTGCTCGCCGTCTTCAAGACCCTCTTGCAGAACTTATCAAAATTGATGTTAAGAGCATTGGAGTGGGACAATATCAACACGATATGCCTCAAAAAAGACTCACAGAAGTTCTTGATGGGGTTGTGGAAGATTGTGTTAATGCTGTTGGTGCAGACATCAACACAGCAAGCCCAAGCTTGCTTAAAAGAGTTGCAGGATTGAATGATTCAATTGCAAAAAATATTGTTGCTTATCGTGATGCAAATGGTGCATTCAAAACCAGAAAAGAAATTTTGAAAGTTCCAAAACTTGGTGCAAAAGCATTTGAACAATGTGCTGGATTTTTGAGAGTTGTAGGTGGTTCTGAAATTTTGGACAACACATCTGTTCACCCAGAAAGTTATGAAAGTGCAAGAGAGCTTTTAAAATTGTTTGGAATGACAGAAGAAGATGTCAAAAATGGAAATGTTAGTCATTTGCCAGAACTTGTTGCCGAAAAAGGCGAAAACAAAGTTGCAGAACAAATTGGAATTGGTGTTCCAACCTTAACAGACATTGTTGCAGAACTTGTTAAACCTGGTCGAGACATTCGTGAAGAAGCCGAGCACTTAGAACTTCGCACTGATGTTCTTGGCATTGAAGACCTTCAAGAAGGCATGGTTTTGAATGGAACAGTAAGAAATGTAATTGACTTTGGAGCTTTTGTCGACATTGGTGTGCACCAAGATGGTCTTGTTCATATTAGTGAAATTTGTGATAGATATATTAAGCATCCAAGCGAAGAATTAACAGTTGGACAGGTTGTAAAAGTTAAAGTTATTAGCCTAGACATTGCTAAAAAGAGAATTGGCTTATCTATGAAAAAAGTAGATAAAGAATAAACAACAAAAATATGTATAAAAAGAGTTGGGATAATATTAACCTAACTCTTTTTTTGTCATTTGCTTTGTATTTCATATTAGAGTATGGTAAACTTATAAGTATAACATGAGTATCTTTTAAGAATACTTACCATATGGAGTGTAAATATGAAAAAGAAATTTTTATCAATTTTGCTTGCAATTTCATTCGTGTTTGGCATGGGAATGTGTTTTGTTGGTTGCAAGGACGAAAAAGGAGAAGATCAAAGCAAGTTGCATGAAAAATTTTGCACGGCAACTTCTTCAATGAGTGCTTATAGAGAACAAGTCACCTATATATATGAAGGTGATCGTATCACAGAAAAAGCTACTTATAATAACGAAACAAAAGAGTTCGCATATTTGAAATTGAGTGCTGGTGAAAACATTCTTGCCCGTGAAAATACAAAAATTTTTAATGACGGTATTGCTTATTATTCAAAAACAGAAGAAAAAGTTGTAGATATGCCATTTGTTGAAAATTTGGTAAACGATAGAATTTTTGAAAATTTTTTAGATGCTGTAGATCTTGATTATTCTGGTTATAAAGCAGACTTAGAGTCTCAAGTAGAAGAGGGCAAAGCAGCTCATATCAACGATGGATATGCTGTCACCAATGCCTATTATAAAATTGAATATAAAACTTTGGCAGATAACAAATATAATCAAACAGTCACAGTTTGCTATGAGTATGAAAAAATGAATAGTGGTACTGGAAGAAAATTAAAATATGAAAAAACAACAATTACCACTTTCACAGATGATTGGGTTTTATCTGTAAAAGAAAACTATGATACAAAGATAAACTATTATTCAGGAGGGGAAGTTTATGATGATGCATCTGACCCTCATGAAAAAATCTACAACTTTTCTAAATCATTTGACAATGAGATATATATCACATGGGACTTAAGCAATAAAACATCACTACCAACACAAGTTGCGACTACAAAGTTGGTGCTAGTGTATAGTCCAGAAATAATTTATGAGTTTAATGTTGATTTTAATGTAGGTAAGACATACATAGATAATCTTGCAAAATCCTATAGACAGCCTGGAACAGGAACAGAATATGAGTTTTATTTAGATGAAAATTTCACAACAAAAATGCCAGAAGGCTACCAGCTTAACACACAAAAAGATAATGTAATATATATAAAAACTGTTGCTGCAGAAGGATACACACAAATAACAGAAATTTATCAAGATTCGCAAAGTGTTAGAGGAACAAAAACTAGAATTGTTAAATTAAATGAAGTAGTTGAGTTTGATAAGATTTATGATGGCAAAACATTTGATGGACAAGTTTATGTGGATGGAAAATACATAAGTTCATCAATATATACATTTATTGAGGGAGACAGCCATACAATCCTTCATTTAGTAGATTATAATACAGATATGGTAACAGAAACCCCTATAGTTTTTACGATAAATAGAGAGTATTCTGTTTATTCCACAGGAACTTCAAGTCATACTATTCCAGCAGGGACTCCAAGCGAGCAAACTCTTTCAAGCTATTTTTATAAAAATCTAGTAAAAGTTTATGGATTGAGCCTTTCTAATCCTGCTTTAAGTTTAGAATTTAATACAAACGACGATAGCAGTTGTTCGCTAAATAAACCTCTTGCGGAGATAACAGCAACAAATTGCACCATTACAATAACTATTAAACCTGATTGGATTGTGATGGAAGGTAAATCACAAAAGGTAGAAAGTTCTGATACAACCTTAGAATTTGAATTGAAGCAAGAAACTCAAAGTCTTTGGTTAAAATTTGGAAATGTTTCTGAACGACATAATGGTTATCATTGGGAAAACACAAATGTGATTAAACATAGTACTACTAAAGAAAAAGGAGAAGGTAATTTTATAGAACATCTTAAACTTTGGGGATTTGACCCAGGTATAGCATATTTTATATACATAACTGGTTAATCAACAAAAAAAGCACTTAAAATTAAGTGCTTTTTTAATTTATGTTTTAGTCTTTATTTTGTGTAGAATCTGTGGTGGCAAGTTTTGTTTGTTTTTTAGTGGCAATTTTATTTGCGATGTGTTTCACTAAATAATATATTCCATAAACAACAAGACAAACTCCAAACACACAGGCAACAACCATAACAGGCATTATTTTATCTGGCAAAAATGGGAAAATGCTTTTTTGAATAAAGAACCAGTTCCAATCTCCATAAACTTCGTTTCCAAATGCTGCCCAAACAAGAATTAGCATGATTCCAACAAATTCTTTCCAGATTTTTTTGATCTCAAGTTTAACTTCGCCCAAGCTTAAGTTTAGGAAGCCCCAAGTAAATAAAAATCCGTAATACATAAATGTTTGGAAAATAATATAGCTAAATGGTGGTTGACCGCCAA
>JAZNPU010000028.1:0-2879 GCA_045589795.1 Clostridia bacterium | reverse complement strand
CCCTATTTTTATTTATTATATAATAAATAAATATCAAAAATCAAACAATTTGATATAGCCTTATGCATTAATTGAATAATGGCAAATTTTTGTGGGCATAATTAACCCATGGTAAAATCAAAATTTGCACAAATTTGTGACACAATCTTTTTTGTTTTAGGTTTTTCTTTTGTTGTTTATGCTTGGATCAACAAATATATAAAAATCAATCTGCTAAGTTTTGTTTTGACGGTTGCTCTAAGCCTAGTGGTTGCATGGATAATTTGGACTGCTTCCACAAACAAAATAAACAAGAAAAATCTCAAAACTCAAGAATTAAAGTTTGCTCAAGAATGCATTGACTATTTTTGCTTGCACCCAACAGAAACCTTATCTTTTTTCTGCAAAATTTTGCCCTCTGCCAAAATCAATGGTGACTTTTTGACTTATGAAAATGCCTTGTATTTTTTTGATTATGATAATGAAGAAACATCAACCAAAACATTGGCAAAAATTATTCAATTTTCTGGCAACAACAAAGCTTATTTGTTTTCTAGCAACTTATCAAAAAGATGCCAAACATTGCTTGGTCAAACCAATATTGTTTGGGTTCAAGACTATGACTGCTATTTGCTAATGAAAGAACACAACACCTTCCCTATAACTCAACAAACCCACAATATAAACAAAAAACAAAAATTAAAAAACATGTTTGTGCAATCTATTGCAAGAAAAAAAGCAAAACCCTACTTTTTGTATGGAGTTTTGCTTTTGTTATCAAGTTTTTTCATGCCATATTCTTTGCTTTATTGCATCATTGGTTCAGTGTCTGTTTGCCTTTCTCTTTTGTGCTTAATTTTTAGAAACAAAACCAATAATAACTTATCTTAAAATAATGTTGTGTCTGCTTGCATGGCTGATTAGCTCTGCTCTAAATTTTTCAAGTTCTTCACCAGAAAGAGTATGGTCGTATGAACCTAGTTCATAGCGAATAGTAATGCTTTTTCTGTCTCCTAAACTTGCATCTGTATAAATGTCAACAAGTTCAAATCCGTTAGAAATTTTATTGCGATATTTTCCAAGAGTGCTTTCAAAATCACCATAAGTCATTGCTGATGGAACCAAGAAGTTGAAATCCATATTAACTTGTTGATATTTTGAAATAGCTCTTGGTTTTTTATAATAAACTGGAGCATTTGCAAGTGCTGAGAAGTCAAGTTCAATCAACACAACTGCAAATCGTTTGTCAATACTTTTGTTAACAACAGGATGAAGCATTCCCATTTCGCCAAAGTCACCCACTCTTGAAACCACTCTTGCACTGTTAACTGGGTGATAATATTTGCTAACTTCACCTTTTTTCAAGCTAACATCTAAACCGACAACTGTTTTTGCAATGTCAACAATAATTTTCTTTGCTTCAAAGAACAATTCTTCTTGCCCTTTTGTTTGGCTAGCAAGCAAAACAGCTAGTCTCTTTTCTTCTTTTGCAAGATTGTTTTCGTCGATGCCAGCAACAACTCTGCCAATTTCAAAAATTCTGATGTCGTCCAAAACATTGCGATTTTCTTCAAAAAACTTCAACATTGTTGGAACAAGTTTGCTTCTGATTGAATCTTGTCCAGAATTTGAGCTATCCATAAGTTTGATATAACTTTGATGTTCAATTTTGTGTTTGTTATTGAATTCTGAGAAGTTCCAAATATAGCTATGAACTTCGGTTGCTTCATATTTTTCTGCCAAATATTTCTTTGTTTGATATTCAAGATCAACTTCTCTTTTTAGTGCAACAGGAACAGCTTCAAACTTAAGTGCACTTGGAACAATGTTGTCATAGCCATAAATTCTAGCAACTTCTTCAACCAAGTCTTGTTTGATGCTGACATCTTTTGTTGCTCTCCATGATGGAACAGTCACTTCAAGTTCTTCATTTTTTCCACGAATTGCAAAGCCAAGATTTGCAAGAATTTTAACAATTCTTTCGGTGCCAACATCTGCTCCAATAACAGATGAAATAAAGTTTGTGTTAACATTGATTTTGAGTTGTGGATAATGATATTTATAGCAATCGCTAAAACATGATGTGACAATGATGTTGCTATCGATTTCGCTCAAAAGCTTAATCATTCGTGCAAGTGCCCATTCTGTTTTTTCAGGGTCCAAAGATTTTTCGTATCTGATTGAGCTGTCTGTCACCAAACCAATTCCGCGGCTTGTTTTTCTGATTGCCACAGCATTGAACACAGCTGCTTCAAACAAAACACTTGTTGTGCTTTCTGTGATTCCAGATTTTAGCCCACCCTTGATTCCAGCAATTGCAACTGGTTCTTTTTGTTGATCAGCAATAACAACTGCACCTGTTGGAAGGTCATGTTCTTCACCTTCAAGAGTTAACATTTTTGTTCCCTCTTTTGCATCAATAACATTGATTCCATTAACAATACTGTTGTCGAAAGCATGCATTGGCAAGCCAACATCCATCATAACATAGTTTGTTAAGTCGGCAAGTAAATTGATATCTCTCATTCCGCAATATGTCAATCTGATTTTCATATAGTCAGGTGAATGCTTAACGGAAATATTTCCTGCCGTGATTGCTGAATAACGATAGCAATTTTCACTTTCAACAGAAATATCAACAGGTTTCAATCCATCAAATTTTGAAAGATCTAATGTATTAAGAGGTTTAAGTTCTCTATTGAAGATAACAGCAAATTCACGAGCCATTCCATAATGACCCCACAAGTCAGGACGATTAGTTAATGTTTTGTTGTCTATTTCAAGAACAATGTCATCAATTGGCCATACTGTTTTGATGTCTGCACCAATAGGATAATCTCCTTGAAGGTCCATAATTCCGTTGTCGTCGCCGCCAATACCAAGTTCAACAGCACTGCAAC
>JAZNPU010000027.1:0-18720 GCA_045589795.1 Clostridia bacterium | reverse complement strand
CAACACAACTGCTCCACATGAGTTTTTATAGAACTGTGCAACATCACAAGCAGAACAAAAACTGTTGAAAATTTCTTTTTCGTTTGTTTGACACATTGGAACTGAAACAATATTTTGATCAGAGAGCATTGAGGCTGGATTTGCTGGAAGATAAATCACTTTCGCAAATTGTTTCAACTTGCCAAGCAATTCTTTTTTTTGTTCCACTCCATCAATAAACAAAATATTGCTTGCCGCAAGTTTGATTGTTTTGTTTACAGCATCAAGGCTACCTGTTGGAACAACTGCTTGACCATTTATTGTCAAAACTTGCATGTTCTCTTTGTTGTTTACATATGTGACAACATCATTTTCTTTTAAGTTATAAAGATTAACTAAATCTTGTGAAATTTCCATGTCGTCCAAAGTTTCGGCAAACTTGAATTTTTTTAGCAAGGTTTTGTCTCCTTGTTTTGTGACGACACCGTTTATAACATTATTCTTTTTGTTTATGCCATAAGAATCAACTGGGCTGGCTGCAATGTCAAAAGGATCAAATTCTGAAAAATTGAGTTTGTCTTTGTATTGCTGTTCAACAAAATCATATTGTGTTGCCGCATTTTTTGCAGGTCTGCCGCGATTGATGTTTTTAAGTTCAGGGACAGATTTTCCAGTGATGATAGAAACAATCGAATCAATAAGCTCAGATTTTTTTCGGGTTGTTGGACTGCTAACTCCAACTTGACGAGCCAATATTCGAAGTTCATGAATATCCATTTTTTGCAATTCGCGATTGCTGATTTCGTTTATTGAAAACATATTATCACCTACTGGCTCTATTGTAGCAAAATAAATCTAAATTGTAAACAATTACTCAAAAATTGTTTCAAACAAAGAAACAAATCCACTTGGTTCAACATTTTTGATGCACACCACACTTAAAACCACAATGACCACAGAAACAACAAACAAAACTGCAATAAATTTTTTCATAACCAGATGGTTGGGCAACTTGTTGTTTTTTATTTGCACAAAAAAAGCAGAAATTTGCACATTTCTGCTCTAAAATGGTTGATTTTGTGTTAAAACTCAACATTGATTGGGCTATAAACAAAAACTCTTGTTCCACCAGAAAATTTGCCATCGACAACTTCGTTTTGAGATTCTATCACTTCTGGCTTCACACATAAAGCTCTTGCAACATCAAAAATGTCTTCGCCTTCTTTTGTCACATAAATGGTGATTGCACTTTTTGAATTTTCTTTTGCAGAAATTTCTTGAACATTTTGTGCAAATTCAAAATAATTTTCTTTGCATGACGAACAAACAACAGTTAGTTCAAAAACAACATCAAGATTTTTGCCTGCAAGAGGTTTAATGTTGGTCACTTTTGCCACTGCGAAATATTCTTCAACATTGAACATATTTTCAGTTTGCCAGCTGCTCACAAACGGACAAACAATTTGTTTGGTTTCGATGCTATCTGTTTGATTATTTTTGAAAATTAAATCAAATTTTACAACGGCTTCAACCTGCAAGGTTGAATTTCCAGAAGATAAATGTGAAACTTCAACAACAGGATTGACTGCACCAACCACTTCATCAATGTTTTCTGCAATATTATCAACTGTTAACATAACTGTGTCTGAAACGGTGCTGCCTTCAACAAAATTGTTGTATGCCACACAATCAATAGTTGAAGAAATTTCTTTTTCTAAAGAAAACAAATCTGTGAATGTTTGAAATTCAATTTCAGAGTAAGCATCAACATTGATTCTGCTAGCCACAGCCACAACAACTGAAGTTTTTTCGCCAAATTCTAGTGTGGCATTTACTGATGCTGTTTGAATTTCGACATAAAGTTGGTTGCCAGCTTTAACCCCAAAACAAGAAATTTCTTGTCTGAACTCTAATGTTTTTGTGAAGGTGTTGATTGTTTCTTCGGTTTGATACAAAATTTTAACATCAACTTCTCCACTAACGGTTGCTTGATCCAATGAAGCTTCTACGGTTTTAATTTTTGGACAAGCATCAATGCTCAAAATGTTTTTTGCATTTGGCATTTCAAAGGTTTCATTAACCACAAACTTGTCAGAATAGCAACCACTAATTTGATTAATTTTGACACTCTTAGTTTTGGAAACATATTCGTCAGAAAGACTTGTTATTGGATTGATTTCTTGACTGCCAACTCCTCTTGCCATGCCGTTAAGCAAAACAGAAACCGAAATTTCTGTTGCACTACTTTGATTTATGCTGATGTCTTTCACGGCAACTGTTGCTTGAGTTGTTTGCCCAGCAATTTTGAAGCTGTTTTGAAAATCTGCATAGCCAACTACTCTTTCGTATTGATCATTTTCTGTCAAATACAAAACAGTCACTTGTGCTTTTCCGCTCAAAGACAAATCAGTGTCGACACATTCAAAGGTGCTAACATCTGCAAAGGCCTTAACAGACAAAATTTTCTTAAGTGGTTTTTCCAAGTCTAATGAAATGTTAGTGTTAACGGCAAATTCACTTGTTCCTTGGATTTTTTTTGATTGAAGATTTATTGTTTGTGTTTCGAATGGCATTTTGATTCCTCCCATGTTGCTAATATTCTATAATCGCAAAACTTAAAATATGCCTAATTTTTATTTTTTGTGAATAAAATTCAGTTTCTTGGACAAATTTTGTTTAGGAGATTTTATATGCGAAAAGTTAATAATAATATAAAAGATGTGATTGACCAAATAACCAGTTTGAAAGGTGAAAGTGTCAAAATGCATGTGAACAAAGGTCGAAAAAAAATAGAAAAATATGAAGGAATAATCGAAAGTGTTTATCCTAGCATTTTCACAGTTCTGGTTTATGACCCAGATGGCGAAAAACATTATTCTTATAGCCATGCAGAAGTTCTTTGTGGAGATGTTGTGATTCAAAAAATAAATGGCTAATTTTGCAAAAAGTATACTTTTTTTATGTTGACTTTCTTTTTATTTGTGATATTATATAATTGTTTATAGGAGATTTACATATGAAAAGAAAAGTATCTGTTCTTGTTTCTTCAAGTTTGGGATTAGCTGCATCAATTGCAGCAGGAATTTTGTTGTCTACAAATCCAGTTCTTGCAGCTGTGCTTCTTGGTATTGGTATTACTGGAGTTGTGACTGGCTCTGCAATTTTGATTGGTGGCGAAATTAAAGACTCTAGAAGAATCAAAAAAAATCAAGCAAAGAAAAGTCATAATGTTGCTGAAAGTTTTGAAGCACAACCAATTCGCCGTCAAGTGACAAAAAGACAACCTTCTAATTCTGTTAATGCAACAATGGAAAGAGAATAATTTTAAGCATAGAAAAACACAACCAAATCGGTTGTGTTTTTTTGTTGCCTATAAGTTGTTATATTTTGCTTCAAGCTCTGCATATTTTGCTTGGTTGTCAGCTAGTTTTTGTTTTTCGGCTGCCACCAATTTTTCTGGAGCTTTTGCAATAAATCCTGCATTTGAAAGCATTCCACTTGATCTTTTGATTTCAAAACCAAGTTTTTCCATTTCGGCTTTTAATTGTTTTTTAAGTTCATCTGTGTTAACAGCTTCTTCAATAAGAGTAAACTTGCCCAAAAGAGTCATAATAACCTTGCCTGAAACTTCTTCATAAACCAATTCAACGGCTGCAAGTTTGTTGATAACACCCTCAAACTCTTTCGCTTGAATATCTGCCCCAATTTTTGGTTTTGTGTTTTGTGCTAGGCCATTTTCAGCCTTCAAATTACGAAGTTTTCTGATTGCATCAATAACTTTTTCAGTTAGATTGTATCCATTTTCGAATTTGCTTGTGTCAAAAGCCTCTGGAGCTTTTGCAACAATTAAAAGATTTCCGTTTGGATTGATTTGTTTACTGTTTTGATAAATATATTCTGTGACAAATGGAATAAATGGGTGCAATAATTTCAAAATGCTGTCTAGTGCATAGTTAAGAACACTAATTGCTGTTTGTTTTGCTTCGCCACCCTCGAAAATGTATGGCTTGCTGAATTCGATATAATAATCACAGAAGTCATCAAGAACAAAATTGATGATGTTTGTGATTGCAACACCAACATCCCAGTTGTCGAAGTTGTTGTCAACAGTTTCAATCAATTTGCCAAGTTTGTAAATTAGCCATTGATCTGTATTTTGAAGTTTAACAGAAGAAATGTCCAAAACTTTTTGATCTTGGCTGTGCATGCTAATAAATTTGCTAGCATTCCAAAGTTTGTTGATGAATGCTCTGCCAGTGTCAACTTTTGTTTGACTAAATCTGGTGTCCATGCCCATGCTCATGTCTTTGATGAGGGCCAAACGAAGAGCATCTGCACCATAATTTTCAGAAACTTCCAATGGATCAACTCCATTGCCAAGACTTTTGCTCATTTTGCGACCTTGTTCGTCACGAACAAGACCATGAATTAAACAGTTCTTAAATGGTGTTGCTCCCACACACTCAAAGCCCATATAAACCATTTTTGTTGCCCATTGAGTCAAGATGTCAAAACCAGTCACTAGGCAACTTGTTGGATAGAACTTTTTAAGTGTTTGAGTGTTTTCTGGCCAACCAAGTGTGCTAAATGGCCAAAGAGCACTGCTAAACCATGTGTCAAGAACATCTGGGTCTTGAGTGAAGCTATGTTTTCCACATTTTGGACATGTTGAAGGCATTTCTCTTGCCGCAACAACTTCGCCGCAATCGTCACAATAATAAATTGGAATTCTGTGACCAGTCCAAATTTGACGAGAGATGCACCAGTCTCTGATATTTTCAAGCCAATAGAAATAATTTTTTTCAAATCTTTTTGGATGAATTTTTAGTTCGCCATCTTTAACAACTTTAATTGCTGGCTTAACAAGTTCTTTCATTGCAACAAACCATTGTTCTGTGATCATTGGTTCAATTGCTGTGTGGCATCTTTCGCAATGACCAACATTGTGTTTGTGTGGCTCGATTTTTTCAAGCAATCCAAGTTCTTCAAGTTCTTTAACAGCTGCTTTTCTGCCCTCTTGCAAGTTCATTCCCGCGAATTTGCCAGCAACTTCAGAAAGTGTGCCATCTTTGTTTATAACAGTTAATATTTCAAGATTGTGTCTTTTGCCAACTTCATAGTCGTTTGGATCATGAGCTGGTGTGATTTTAACCATGCCAGTTCCAAATTCTTTGTCTACATAGCTATCTGCAATGATTGGAATTTGACGATTGGTGAGTGGCAAATTAAGTTTTTTACCAACAATGCTTTTATATCTTTCGTCTTCTGGGTTAACAGCAACAGCTGTGTCTCCAAAAAGAGTTTCTGGACGGGTTGTTGCAACAACAATATATCCACTGCCATCGGCATATGGATAACGAATGTGCCACATGTGCCCTGGTTCGTCGCCATAAACAACTTCGTCATCTGAAATAACAGACTTACATTTAACACACCAGTTGGTTTGTCTTTTGCCTCTGTAAATCAAGCCTTTGTTGTATAGGTTGATAAATGCTGTTAAAACTGCATTTGTGCTTTTTTCGTCCATTGTGAAACGGTATCTTTCCCAATCTGCAGAAGCACCAAGTTTTCTGAATTGGAACATGATGCGATCGCCATAAAAATTATACCAATCCCAAGCAACTTTATCGAAAGCTTCTCTTCCGATTTGTTCTTTTGTTGTGCCTTCTTTGGCAAGTTTTTCAACAAGTTTTGCTTCGGTTGCAATAGCGGCATGGTCTGCACCTGGTTGCCACAAGCAGTTGAAGCCTTTCATTCTTTTATATCTGATAAGTGTGTCTTGATAAGTGACATCCATTGCATGGCCAATGTGTGCTTGGCTTGTCACATTTGGTGGTGGCATGATGATGCAAAATGATTCTTTGTTGCTGTTTTCATCTGCATGAAATGCTCCACTTTTTTCCCATAATGTATAAATATCATTTTCCCATTGTGTTGGGTTATAACTTTGTTTGTTAATCATAAAATCCTCTCGCTAATTAAAATATCCCAAAATCAAAACAACGAGCAATCCAACACCAGCAATAATAAGACCAATAAGCTTAAGTTTTGTGATTTTGTGAACACGAAGTTTTTCATTTGTGTTTGTTTTTTCTGAATATATCCATGGTGCACTGACCATAATGACGACTCCAATAACTAAGACGACTAAAAAGATTATCTTAAAAACTAATAAAGCCATAATATTCTCCTTATAGTTTTATATTTTAACACATGTTATCAATTAATAGCAAGTGCTAAACCCTTAAAATTTAAGATTCGTTCACAAACAAAAGGCCAAAAACATACTATATTATTAGGAATTTGCATGAAAGTTGCTAATTCCAATCTACAAAAGGAGGATTAAGTTTTGAAACGATTTTTATGTTTTGCATCAGCATTCATAATGATGTTCACATTTTCTTTGATGTTTGTTGGCTGCAAAAATGATTCTAGTGGAAAAATTCGCATCAATGAAGTGACTCACAGTGTGTTTTATGCACCATTTTATGTTGCAATAAACAATGGCTACTTTGAAGAAGTTGGAATAGATATTGAACTGACTAACGGTGGCGGAAGCGATGCCAGCATGACTGCCCTTCTTTCTGGCCAAGCAGACATTGCCTTGATGGGTCCAGAAACTGTGGTTTATGTTGCAAGCCAAGGCAGCACTTCATATCCAAAAGTGTTTGGGCAACTCACAAAACGAGATGGTTCGTTTTTGATTTCGAAAACCAACTATACAAACTTTAATTGGTCAACTCACATGGCAAACAAAACTGTTATTGCTGGCAGACAAGGTGGTCTTCCTGCAATGACTTTTGAATGGGTTTGTGGAACTTATGACCTTTATGACGGACTTAATGTTTCGCTTGACACCAGCACTGCATTTAATATGATGGTGCCTGTGTTTGAGTCTACAGATGCAGAATTTTGCACAATGTTTGAACCAACTGCAAGCGAATTTGTGAATGCCGGAAAAGGATACAACATGGGAAGTGTTGGCCAATTTAGTGGTGAAATTCCTTACACTTGCTTTATGGCAAAACCAGATTATTTAAGTGACAATTCAGACATGATTGTTAACTTTTTGAAAGCTGTTCAAAAGGGTCTTGACTTCATAAAAAACAACCCTTCAAGCACAGTTGCAGAAAGTTTGCAACCAAGTTTTCAAACAACAAGTTTGCAAAGTTTGACAGCTGCCGTTGAAAGTTATAAATCTGTTGATGCATGGAAAGACGGACTTGTTATGACAGAAGATAGCTATATCAGACTGCTTCAAGTTATGTCTAATGCTGGTCAGCTTCAAACCAATGTTGCTTTTTCTGATGTTGTAAACAATTCATATGCAAATCAAATTTAGAAACTGAGAGCAAAGATGGATAAACTTTTGAATTTGAAAAATATAAGTTTAACCTATCACTCTAAAAAAAGCGAAACTCTGGCACTGGATAAGCTATCGTTTGCCCTAGCCGACCAAGATTTTGTTTCTATTGTTGGGCCAAGTGGTTGTGGAAAAAGCACAATTTTGTCGCTGATTAGTGGGCTACTTAAACCTACAAAAGGAATAATAACCCTTGGTGGCGAAAAAATTGAAAAACCTAGCCACAAAGTTGGATATATGTTTCAGAGAGACAATTTGTTTGAATGGCTAAACATTGAAAAAAATATTCTTTTGAGCCAAGAAATAACAAAGCAAAAAAACAAAGAAAACAAAAATTATGCCCTTTCTCTTTTGGAAAAATATGGCCTACTAGAATTCAAATCTCATTATCCAAGCGAACTTTCGGGAGGTATGCGGCAACGAGTGAGTTTGATTCGAACACTAGCAACAAAACCAAAACTTCTTTTGTTAGACGAACCTTTTAGTGCTCTAGATTATCAAACCAGACTATTGGTGCAAGACGATATTTCGGCGATTATAAAATCTGAAAACAAAACTGCAATTTTGGTTACTCACGACATTTCTGAAGCAATTTGCATGAGCAAAAGAATTATTATTTTGACTCAAAGACCTGGCACTGTTAAAAAAATTATTGATTTGGACTTTGATGAAAAATTAACACCTTTTCAACGAAGAAAATTGCCAATTTTTAATGAATATTTTGATATGGTTTGGAGAGAGCTAATATGAAACAAAACTACTCCACTGAACATAAAAAATATCTCAGAAAACTTGCCATTGAAAGTTCTTTGATTCATATTGCTCAAGTTGTGTTGTTGATTGCCTTGCTTCTTTGTTGGGAACTGATGGCAAACTCTGGGATTGTTGACCCATTTATAACAAGCAGCCCAAGCAGAATTTTTAATAAACTAGCTGAAATGATAAAAAATGGTTCCCTCTGGAACCATGTGTTTATCACAATGTATGAAACAATGCTTGCATTTTTGATCAGCACTCTTTTGGGAAGTGTTGTGGCTATTGTTTTGTTTATGTGCTCACCAATAAAAAGAGTTATGGAGCCATATTTGGTTATTCTTAACAGTTTGCCCAAAATTGCTCTTGGTCCACTTATTATAATTTGGATGGGAGTTGGAACAAAAGCTATTGTCACAATGGGTGTGCTTATTTGCATTGTAATCACAACAATAAGCATGCTAAACGGATTTTGCGGAATTGAAGATGAAAAAATCATGCTTATGAAAAGCATGGGAGCAAACAAATTTCAGATTTTGTTTAAGCTTGTTTTGCCTGCCAGTTTGCCAAACTTTATTTCTGTGCTGAAAATTAATGTTGGAATGGCTTGGGTTGGTGTGATTATGGGAGAATACCTCTCTAGTCAAGCAGGACTTGGATACTTGCTGGTTTATGGTGGACAAGTTTTTCAACTTGACTTGGTTATGACAACCATTGTGATTCTATGCATTTTGGCAGGAATAATGTATGGACTGGTTGCTTTATTAGAGTTTTGTGTTAACAGAAAAAGAAAATAAAAAAACCTAGGCTATGCCTAGGTTTTATTCTGATTCTGGTTGATATTGACTGAATATTTGTCTCATTGAATTGATATAGGTTGCTGCAGTGGTTTTGTCCACATTGGCAATTGCATAATTAAACATATTTTTAAGAGAGTTTTCTTTTGAGATATATTCATTAAATTGTTTTTGAATGTTTTCATCGGTTAAAACTTCTTTGATTCCTTCAGACAAAACAATGCACAAATCAAGTTGTTTTTTTGCAAAATCTTCGTCGTAGTCATCTAAATTTATATAGCACATTGAACAAACATTTTCAACTGTTGAATCAAAGATGTTCTCAACAGGTTTTAGGGTTTGAAGCCCTGCAACATCAATATAGTAAAACCCTTTGTTTGGGTCATATAAAAAGTTGGTTTGCAAATAGTTATCAATGGTTAACCCTTCTTGCATAAGTTTTGCACCATCGCTAATAAATTTTGCATATTGGTCAGCAGGAATATCTCCAAAAAAGTCAAGGTTGTGAGTAAGTTCAGTTGCCACATTTGAATAAAGCTCACGAGTTATTGTGTTGCCATAGGCTGTAGATTGATTAAGCACTCTAATATTTCTATAATATTCTTCTTTGAAGCATTGTCTGCCATCAATTTTTTGTTGTTTGATGCCAACATAAACATACTTGCCTTCGTTTTCACTAAAGTTTTTTGAAAAATCTTTCAAAATTCTGTAATAATCTCTTAACTCATTGTGATTATAAAAGCTTTTCAAATTCATAATAACAGAGTTTGTTGTTGTGACAAACTTGTCAACCTCATATACTTTTGCAACATTGACCCCTGCTCGTGCGAGTTTGTTTGAACGAGCTTGCATGTCAATGGCTCCGTCATAAGAAAGTTCATTTGTGAGTTTGTATGCATCTCCACCAATGTCCCAAACCATGCTATATGAACCTTGACCCAAAAGTTTACACTCTTTTCGAGTGTTTTGTCTGGTGACCATGTGCATAAAAAGTTCTTTTAAGTTTTTCATTTTATTCCCCTATTTGCCAAACCTTTCCGGTTAATGACTTGCCCTCAATGATTGCTAAATTTTCTCTATATTTTTCTAAAAATCTTTTTGAGTCTGCAAATTTTAGCATACCCAAACTTTCATAAAATTGCTTGAAAATGTTTCTATTTATTGAGCCGGCAGCATATTTTTGAATTGCTTCGGCATATTTTTTGTTGAATGAGTGTTTGATATATACATTTGTGAGTGCTTGCGACATTTTTAACCCAAGTTGAGCGGTTTTTTCTGCTATTGATTTGGTCATATGATGATTTTTCAAACAAATTTGTCTGTATACATTTTCAAAAGTGAAATCCCAAACAGCTCTGAGGTCTCCCATTTCAAAAGAGTCATAATAATCGGTGTCTAGAGTGTCAAGGTCAATAAAGTAAAAACCTTTGTTTGGGTCGTATAAAAAGTTGGTTTTGCTGATGTTGTCAACAATGATTCCTTGACCGACAATATTTAAGCCATCTTCAATAAATTTTTCATAATGTTTGAGTGGAATTTTGTTGAAAAAGTCTAAATTTTCTTCGGTTTCTTTTTGAGCAGATCTGATAATTTTTGAAACATTAATTCTCTCTAATGGATCTGTTTTTTCCATTCTGAAAAGTTCGTCTGGACTATATTCATTTGCTCTTTCAATTGATCTGGTTCGTTTTGCAAAACAAGGGTTTCCTTGTATTTTTTCTTGCAAAACTCCATAAAAACCACTTTTAAACGAATATTCTGAGTCATATTTTTTCAAAACTTCTTCAATTGCTTTGCGATAGTCTTCGCTTGAGTAAGCACATAGCAAACCATATCTTAAGTCTTCCAAAATTCTTGGGTCTTCTTCGATATGATTGATTGCAAAAATTTCAGGAACAAGCACACCTTGTTTTTTGAGTTCGTTAAGTTGCCCAGAAGAAGCGACAATTTCGTCATAAGTTTTTTCAACAGAAAGTTTATAAACCACTTTGTCGAAATTCAAAACAACAGAAAAACCACCTCTTCCAACAATGCGAAAATCGGACTTGGAAGTTTTTCCAAATCCGTATGATTTTTGTATGTTTTTCAAAAAACCTTTGAGTTTCACTCTATTCTAACTCCAGTGAACAAGCTAGTGCTGTACCTTGCATTTTTCTTATGTTTTGATCCATTCTGTCAAAATGTTGTTTTGATTCTTCAGTTCCCAAATTATTATGGCATACAGCACACAATTTGAAAAATTTTGAATGTGAGTCATTTACATATTGTTCAATTTGCTGACGAATAAATGGATCTTCAATATTTTGATAATATACCCTTGCAAGAGCTGTTGACATTTTTGCACCAAACTTCAAAATTTGCATTGCAAGTTCACCTTGATAAATACTATCATGAACATAAAGTTGACCATGGAAATTTTCAACTGTGTAATCCATTGGTTTGCTTGCTTTGTTTTTAACTTGAAATCTGCTAGCATTTTCTGAGGTTAAGCCATCTAGGTCAATAAAATAAAATCCTGATTTTTTGCTATATAAAAAGTTTGATTTGTTGATGTTGTCAACCATGATTTTATTTTTTGCAAGGATTAATCCATCATAAATAAATTTTTCTAGGTGTTCACCAGGAATTTTATAAAAATATTGAGCTTTTTCTAAAATTTCATTTTGTGTTTTTTTGATAATATAATCAGTGATTTCCAAATTTTTTGGCAAGTTGTCTTGAAATTTAATTGCATCTTCAATATGTTTTGGATGAACACATTTTATTCTTTGATACATGCTTCTTGGATTTTGGAAAATCTTTTCCCCAAAAACTCTTTCTTGCATGATTGAGCAAACCTTTGTTGGTGTTTCTTTTCGGCTGTCATAACTCTCTACAATCGCTTTTAAGCGATCTTTGAAATAAGACATATCTTCAATATCTCTAACTGTGTCCTTAATTTTTTTCACAATATCAAAATTTTCTGTTGATGTTGTGATTGCATATGTATATGGAACATTTACCCCTTGCTCCGCCAACTTATTGATTTTGGCAACAGAAGCACCAGCTTCTTCAATGGATTGTTCCTTGCTGATTTTATATACTAAATCGTACATGGAAAAAACAACAGAAAAGTTTCCCATTCCTTGCAATTTGAAATATGGATCTGATGGATTTTCATCATGTTTTTGCATTTTGTCTAAAACTAATTGTAAAAAATCTTTAACATTCATTGTCATTCCCTCCACAAAGGTATGATATCACATAAAAAACAACTTTTCAAGACCAAAAAAGAGCATTGCTGCTCTTTTTTTTATATATATTACATAATTTTCACATTGCCATCGCCTAGCAGAACTTTAAGCTCGCTTTCTAGGGCCAAGCTTGGTTCAACTTTGATTGGCAAAGTGTAAAGTTTTCTGTCCCATTGAACTTTGACAGCTGCTGTGCCTGCATAACTTAAAAGTATTTCTTGCACAACTTTGCGAATTTTTTCATTGTTGATGTCAAATTGCAAATATACGGTTTTGTTGCTGACAACTTTTTCTTCGCCCATTACAAGTTTTGGCTTGTTTGGAACAAAAACATAATCATTATTGTTTTCTTCACTAACAAAGTTGATGTTTTCTACAACAATAATTGGGCTTTGACCCACTCTGATGCTGAGGCGACCATTGATTGTGACAATTTTGTCTTCTGCCAAACTTCCACGAATTCGTTCATATTGTTTTGCAAAAATCATAATTGGGAATGTTCCATAAAGGTCTTCAACATCAACGATAGCCATTGTTCTGTTTTCTTTGACAATTCTTTTGATTTTGGTGATGATTCCTCCGCAAACAACTTTGCTTCCATCTTCCAAACCATATTGCTCAAAAGATGAAGTTCCCTCACCTTCTGCACCATCTTCTTCCATCATGTCAGAAGGTTCTCTTTCTTCAATCATACTGCTGTTGAAATTGAAGGTTTTTGTGAGTTCCATATGCTCTTGCATTGGGTGACCAGAGATATAAATTCCCAAAGCTTCTTTTTCTTTGCTAAGCTTGGTTTTAAGATCGTATTCTTTGATGTTTGGATATTCGATTTTGATACTTTCTTCTTCAGGAAGAAGATCACTAAACAAACTAAATTGACCAGATAATTTGCTTTGTTTTTCTTTGGCTGCACAAGCCATTGCTGTTTCATAAACGGCAATAAGTTGACTTCGTTTTTGACCAAAGCAATCAAATGCACCACTATAAATCATTCCTTCAATAAC
Source organism: Clostridia bacterium (assembly GCA_045589795.1). Classification (GTDB taxonomy): domain Bacteria; phylum Bacillota; class Clostridia; order Christensenellales; family UBA1242; genus RGIG4790. The sequence continues at coordinate 5,591 of JAZNPU010000027.1, read as the reverse complement.
TCTTTTGTTGATTTGAAGCTCGATTGTTCTTGTTAAGAAGTTGCCAAGGTTTTTGTATGGCCCGTTCTTTTCTCTTTCTTCAACAATGCCTTCGCAAACACCTTCGCCAATGCCTTTGATTGCACAAAGACCAAATCTCATTTGTCTGCCTTTGACAGTAAATTTTGTTTTGCTTATGTTTATGTCTGGTGGAAGAATTTCGATTCCTTCACTTCTTGAATAGCTAACATAATGCGAAACTTCAGGAGCATTGGTGATTCTGTTGTTGATTACAGCTGTTAAAAATTCTGGTTCGTAATAGGTTTTCAAATAGGCTGTTTGATATGCAAGTTCGGCATAGCAAGCAGAGTGAGATTTGTTAAAGGCATAACGAGCAAAGCTTTCCATTTCGCTCCAAATTTGTTCAGCAACCTCTTTCTTTACTCCATTTTTGATTGCACCCATGATTGCAGGTTTGCCGTCTTTGGCTGGTTTTCCATAAAGGAATACTTCCTTTTCTGCTTTCATGGCATCAACTTTCTTTTTACCCATCATACGACGAACCATGTCAGCTTGACCAAGGGTGTAGCCCGCCATGTTTTGAAGAATTCTTTGCACTTGTTCTTGATAAACTATGCAACCGTATGTGACATCTAGAATATTTTCCAAAATTGGGTGTGCATAAGTTGTGTCTTCTGGGTTGTGCTTGTTGTGAATAAACCTTGGAATAATGTCCATTGGACCAGGTCTATAAAGTGAAACCGCCGCAATAATATCTTCAAGTGAGCTTGGTTTAAGATCTTTAAGAACTCTTTGAAAACCACCACTTTCAAGTTGGAAGATTGCAGTTGTGTTTCCTGAAGAAATAAGTTCATAAACTTTTGGATCGTCATAACCCAAAATGTTAAAGTCGATTACTCTATCTTCTCCATAGTTATCTTTTACAAGCTCTTTGCAGGTCTTGATATCATTAAGGTTTCGAAGACCCAAAAAGTCCATTTTTAGGTGACCTAATCGTTCAATATCAACCATGTTATATTGAGTTGTTAAAAGGTCTCCATTTCGGCCTAATGGGATATAATTTTCAAGAGTGTCAAAACCAATCAAAACACCGCAAGCATGAGTACCACAGTTTCTTGGCATACCTTCGAGTTTCATTGCAATGTCTACCACTCTGCGAATATCTGGGTTTGATTCATAGATTTCTACAAGTTCTGGAACTGCATAATCTGTTTTGTCTTTTTCGTCGTGATATTTGCCAAAACATTTTTTCAAAACATCGTGATGTTTTGCATCAATTGTAGGAATAAGTTTTGTCACCTTGTCGGTTTCGTTGTATGGAACTTTCAAAACACGGCCAACATCTTTGATAGCCATTTTTGCAGCAAGAGTACCAAATGTTAAAATGTTTACAACTTTGTCTTCGCCATATTTTTCTTTAACATATTCAATAACTTTTTCTCTTCCGTCGTCTGAAAAGTCAATATCAAAGTCGGGAGCTGTCACTCTTTCAAGGTGCAAAAATCTTTCAAAAAGAAGGTCATATTTTAGTGGGTCAAGGTCTGTGATATTAAGAGCATAAGCAACAATGCTTCCAGCACCAGAACCACGGCCTTTTCCAACAGGGATATCCATTTTGTGTGCTGCCAAAATATAGTCTCGCACTGTTAAGAAGTATTGTTCAAAACCAAGGTGTGAAATAACTTTCATTTCGCTTTCTGCACGGTCGCGGATTTCTTTTGTGACTGTGCCATAGCGATTGATAAGGCCTTCTTCCAAAACATCTCGCATATAATCAGCACAATTTTGACCAGTTGGTGGTTGATAATTTGGAAAGTGATAAATGTTTGCATCCATATTTTGAGTTGCAGCAAGTCTGAAGTCGAAATTACATTTGCAAGCAATTTCAACTGTGTTGTTGATGGCATCAATATCATCAGGCAAAGCCTTGATCATATCTTCACGGCTTTTGAAATAATATTCACTACCGGTCATTTTGAGTCTGTCGGTTTCGTCAAGAGTTCTTTGCTTGCTGATGCACATCATGACATCTTGAAGTTCGGCATCTTCTTTGTAAATATAGTGAACATCGTTTGTGGCAACAGTTTTGATATTGAATTTTTTGCTATATTCTCTCAAATATTTGTTAACTTTGGTTTGTTCTTCGATATACACCCTATATTCATCATTGAGTTCTGATGGGTCATCTGGTCGGTGCATTTGAAGTTCGAGATAAAAATCGTCACCAAAGGTTTCTTTGAACCACAAAATTTGCTTTTCAGCTTCTTCATATTGATTTTTCAAAATGAATTGTGGCACAGTTCCTGCAATGCAGGCAGACAAACAAATCAAACCGTTGTGATGTTCACCTAGGGTTTTATAGTCTATTCTTGGCTTATAATAAAAACCATCTCTGAATGCAATAGAATTAAGTTTGCAAAGGTTCAAATAACCCTCTTCATTTTTGGCAAGCAAAATTAAGTGTTCGTATTTTTGTTTGCCGTTTCTGCTCCTGAGGTCATCAGCTACATACATTTCACAACCAATGATTGGACGAATACCTACATTTCTGCAGGTATCAAAGAATGTGATTGCACCATACATATTTCCGTGATCGGTGATTGCAATGGCAGGCATTCCCATTTGTTTTGCAACTTTTACAACTTTTTCTATTCGGGCACAACCATCAAGCAAGCTATATTCTGTGTGCAAGTGCAAATGAACAAAGTTCTCTTTGTTAAAAACAGTGTGCATAACAATTTTAGTTTTGTGAATATTTTTGTTTTTAACCAAAAGTTTAGTTGTTAACTTTCCGAATTTGTTGGTTTCAAATTTAGGTCCTTTGGTTTGCTTATAAAAAAATTGTAATTTAGTCATTGCCGTCTCCTAATTCTTTTGCTATCTGAACAATTTTTCTGAGTCTTAAATTTATTGCAGATTTTGTTATGGTGTTGCCCATAATCTCAACCAAGTCGGACAATGTTGCTTCTGGGTTTGCTTTGCGAATTTCTGCAATTTCTTTCAAACTTGCAGGCAACTTTTCAAGGCCAATGGTTCTTTCAATTTCGTTGATAGCCTCAAGTTGTTTAAGCCCTGCACTAACGGCTTTGTCTATGTTTGCACTGATGCAGTTGCTTTGTCTGTTGACAAGGTTTCGCATTTGTCTGTCAACAATTTGGCTTTCAAGATTCAAATAGCAACTGCTTGCTCCCATAAGGGCAATGGCATTTCCAATTTTTTCGCCACCTTTGATATACACCACGAAGTTATCGCCTCTTTCAAACATCTTTGCAAAAATGTCTTCTTCTGCCAAAATACTGCAAACCAAATTTGCTTGATTGCTGCTTGCAAAAGACCATTCCATGTGATAACCACTGCTTTGGTTTTCTTGTGGAATGCTAATGCTTCCGCCACCCAAAAATGTTCCTGCAAGATAAGCAAATTTTGCTTCTCTTTCAATAATGAGGTGAGGGTCTCCAACAAGCGAAATCGAAATTCTGCCAAATTCGTCGCGAGTGAGAATTCCACAATCAAATAAAATGTCTTGTGCACTTGCTGTGTCGGTTGTTAACACCACTCTGTGTTTTGCTGTTTTTGGCTTTACAGGAAGTTCAATTTGTGCCTGAGGAAAAAGTTTGTTTATTATTTTTTTTGTGTAAACCAAAAGAGCATAATTTTCGGTTGTGATATTAAACGACATTTGCTTGTTTGAGATGACAATTGTGCCTGCACTCAAAATAATCCCGCAAAGCATACTAAGCTCATTGCCAACTGCAATTGAGCTTGATAGAATTTCAGTTTTAACTTTGCTAGAAAATGTCATTTGTGCTCCTTTGATTGATAATAAATTATCAAATTATTTTTTCAAATTCAAGATGTTATCCACATTTTTTATTCTTTCAAGTGGAATATTGTTTGTTTTTATGAAATTTGCCACCTTTCCGGCAACAGCAATTTTATTTTTGTCGTGGGCATCACTTGAAATAACCATATCCACACCACTTTCAATCAATGCTTGTGCATCAGTAGCTGAAAATTTGATGTGTTTGCGATTGAGTTCAATGATTGTTCCTCTTTTTGCACAAGCCTCTGCCACAGTTTTGACATCAACTGGGATATACTCGTTCAAATGAGTTATGATTTTGATGTTGTATTTGTTAACTGCATTGACATATGCTTGTGTGTTTGTTTTGATTTGCTGTGGTGAATAATTTTTTCTTTTTCTGAAAGGTTTAACAAAATCTGTTTTGGTTGCCTTATGATACCCCACCAAAAGCAAATCTAGTTTGCTGATTTCTTCGTCTGATAAATCAATTGCCCCATCTGCACCAATAAGGTTTGCTTCAATGCCAAACAAAACATTAACATTATGCTTTTTGTTGGCTTCTTCCACCTGTTTTTTTGCTTTGTCAATTTGATTTTTTGAAATTCCAAACAAATAATGTTTTGGACCATGGTCGGTGATTGCAAGTTCTTTTAACCCAAGTTCTTCTGCCTTTTGAGCCATTTGATCAATTGTGTGTCTTGCATGATACCACTTTGAAAAAGTGCTATGGGTGTGATAATCTGCTAAAATCCTCATTATTTTCTCCTATATATTCAATTTCTCTTTCAAGAGAAATTCCAAATTGTGCTTTGACGGTTTGCTCACATAAGTTTATTAAGTGTTTGACACTTTGACTGCTTGCAGACCCCAAATTTACAATAAAATTTGCATGTTTGTCACTTATTTGTGCACCTTGAAAAATTGTTCCTTTTAAGCCAGCTTGATCGATTAAGTAGCCCGCTGAAAAATTTTCTGTTTTTTTGAACACACTTCCTGCACTTGGAAGCGAAGGCTGCAACTCTGCTCTTTTGAGAGCTGTTTGCTTGAGCTTTTCAGTGACCAATTGTGAAGTTTTTTGATGGAACTTAAATGTTGCTGTTAAAACAATCATTCCTTTTGTTTGAAAGTCCGATGATCTATAACCAAAATTGATGTTTTTTGCATCAATACTTTGAACTGTTCCTTTGCTGTAAACAAGCAAAGACTGCAAACAATCACAAATGTTGCTTCCAAATGAACCAGCATTTTGAAAAATTGCTCCACCAACAGTTCCCGGAATTCCCACAAGGTTTTCAATGCCTGACAAACCTTTTTGACTGGTTTGAACACATAGTTTGCCAAGTGGATAGCCACACGGAACAGTCACGAAATTGCCAAACCATTTTGATTCTTCGCAAACAAATCTTGTTGAAACATAGATTCCTTTATTGAGCCCATCGCTTGGCAAAATATTGCTCATGTTTCCCACAATTTTATACTTGATTGATAGGTTGTCAAATGTTGTTAAATATTTAACAAGTGAATCTAAATTTTTTGGAGTTATGAAATACTCCAGTTTTCCACCTACTGCAAAGGTACAAAGTTGTTTTGCACTTGCCCCCAAAACCAAGTCTGCTGAATCAATAAACGAACATAAGGTTCTATTCATATTCTACTCCAAAAACTTAAATTTTTCAATTATTAATATAATATTTTTATAAATATGTTAACATTTACTAAATTTGCTGAATGTCAATGCAAGATTCTTTGTTGTCAGCTAGATCTTTTGCAGAACTGAACACATTTT
>JAZNPU010000026.1:0-1810 GCA_045589795.1 Clostridia bacterium | reverse complement strand
CTTGATTATTTATTGTGTGAACTTGCAACTAGGATTTTATAGTTTCACCCAAGAAAACTATAATCATTTGCTTTGGATTTTACCTTTGGTTCTATCATTTGTTCCTATTGTTCAAGCAATTGTTTATTTGCCACTTTATAGCAGCAAAAACTATCACATATAAAAAAGAAAACCACGAAATTTCGTGGTTTTTTTATGTCTATTTTATTCGATTGTTTTGATTGCCGAAGTTGCAAGCAAATCACATTTGTTGTTGTATACATTGTCGGCATGCCCCTTAACTTTGTGCCATGTGACATCATGAACCAAGCAAAGTTCATCAAGCAGCTGCCACAATTCTAAATTTTTCACAGGTTTGTTATTTGCTGTTCTCCAATTATTGAGCTTCCAACTGGTTAACCAACCCTGCAAAAAGCCATTAACAACATATGCAGAATCGCTATACAAATCAACCTTGCATGGTTGCTTTAAGGCTTCTAATGCTTTGATGCATGCCAGCAATTCCATTTGATTGTTTGTAGTGTCTTTTTGAGCCCCAGACATTTCTTTTTCTACTCCGTTATACATCAAAACAGCTCCCCAACCGCCATTTCCTGGATTTCCCGAGCATGCCCCATCTGTGTATATGTCTACATGTGGTTTTACCATATATCCTCCACTGCCAAAAATTGAACAATTATTGATGCAAATATTATAACATACAATAAATTAATAAACAAATAATTGACAAATGTTTTTTATATGTGCTATACTCTAAAAGCACTTAGGGGTGTAGTTCATCGGTAGAATGAGAGTCTCCAAAACTCCAGAGGAGGGTTCGATTCCTTCCACCCCTGCCAAACTTGTGCTATGCAAATTGCATAGCACTTTTTTTATGCAAAATTTGCAAAAGAAAAACTGCCTTTGGCAGTTTATTCTCCTCTTTCGTGTTGTTGGTTGTCTATTTTATACTGTTCAGCAATGTCTTCAGCATATTTGATGTTTTGAACATGTTCTTCCTTGATTTTGCTGATTTCTGCAACAAGATCATCACTGTCTTCAATATCTCTCACTGCAGCAGCTAGTTTTTTACTAAGCAATTCATCATTGAGTTTTGCCACATAGTTAGCGCAATCATAAGGTTTTTCAAAAACAATGTTTGTGTTTTGTTCTTGGAAATATCTGCCTTGGTGTTTTCTATAATCCACTAAGCAATCTGTTCTGCATTGTGGGTGATAGAATGGGTTTTGTTCCCAACCATAAACGATTCCATAAAAATTTACATCGCCATCTTTTAAGTATAACTTTGTTTCTCTAACCAAATAAACTTTGTCGGTGCAATATGCAATAATTTCATCAGTGATTGTTGAACCTACAACTTTATAAATTGGCCTAGCAACATATCTTTTTGGTATTAAACTATTCATCTTCTCCCTCTTCTTCATCATCAAGTCCGTATAAAGCAAGCAATTGATTGAGTTCATCTTCTGAATTTTCACCCATAATAATTTTATCAATTGGCACGGTTAAAAATCCTTTTTCGTTTGTATTATAAGAATCCAAACATTTGCCACAGTTGTCACAAATTTTTTCAGGATCCAAATCGCACATGTCACATGCTCCACAACGATTGCATCTTTTGCCTTCTTCAAGAACACACATTTTTACAAGTTTTGGTTTGTTGTTGTGTTCATGATTGTGGCTGCAATCACATGAATCATCATAACAACCTTCGTCGTGATCATGACAATCACAATCGTGATGATCATGACAACAATTATTGTTTTTGTTTTTATCTTCAAACTGATTCTTGCTCATTTTCTTTTTCCTT
>JAZNPU010000025.1:0-1847 GCA_045589795.1 Clostridia bacterium | reverse complement strand
CTCAACTGCTGTTGTATTTGCTTTGCCCTTAGACTGAACTTTTGCACTTCCATCTTCCTCTAATACTATGCGATAATACTCGTATAAATCTTTAGTAATCTCAGTCGTTTGTCCATACATTGTCATTTGCCCTGAAATACTTATCATTTCATAAGTTCCTGCATATTTTGCTTGTCTGTTTGTGATTCCTGCCCACCAGTTAACAACTGATTGAGCTGTAGAAATTGGAACAGAGGTTGAGAATGTGTTTGTTTCAGTGATGTAATCGTTGTTGTAGTGTGAGTAATAAGCATCAGTCATAACAGTTGAACCAAAGTCAGTTTTTGCATTGTTGAGATATTTATATCCAACTTTGTCTTCCTTCCAAACTTCACCAAATGCTGCATATGTAACATGGTGAGGAGCTTGGTGTTCTGTCATTTTGCAACCAGTCACTAGCAGGTCTCCAAGAGAGAGTGAATTGCCAAAGAAGTTTTTGTTTACATTGTTTTTGAAGTTAGAGTATAGGTCTAGTCTTGTAAATCTTAAGTCTTGACAATTTGGATCTTCAAGTCTATTAGCAAGTTCCGGATATTGACAGTTTCTCATAATGTTTGCAAACAAACTTCTAGGAATGTTGATATAGTCGAAGATATCTCCAGACAATGGATAACCATCAATTGATTCGAGATATGGGTTAAATGATACAATTTCGGTGATAAAGTCTACAATTTGCCATTTTTGATAAATTCCTTCATCACCAGCAAATTCAAGAGCTTGAATATAGATATGAGCATTGTGAATAATGAAGAAGCTAAATTCATCAACCATATGTCCAACATTGCCATCTAAATGATCACCAATATTACAATGTAATTTTTGATCGTGTTCATTACATTGAGGAGGAGTAGATTTAACTCCATGATAATCATCACTAATTTGTTTCAACAATGCTGTTTGTGTGTTATATGTTTCACCGTCATATCGTGTTGATGTGTTTGGATCAGTAATGTTTACTGAAACCTCTGCAGACCTGCTGTTTAGGTTTTCAAATGTTAGTTTTGCTTCAGTTAGTTTTGCAGCTTTATGATATGAAATCAATCCATTTTTTTGAAGGTTTCCGTTATATTTTGGATTGATTGTCAAATAGCCTGTTTCTTCGTTTGCAATAAATGCATCACTGAAGAATGATTCGCTTACACCAGTTGAGCTACTTGCCTTAATTTCTGGATTTCCTTCTTCGTCAAAGAAGTAGATGTTGTTCATTGAAATGCTTCCATCAGCAATAAGTGCATTAGAAACTCTCATGATTGAAACAGCAGGGAAGCCAGAGTTTTTGTCTGCGAACACCTTAGCTGAAATTCTTATTGTTGGTTCGCCACTAGCAGAATTATAATTGATTGTGATCTTCAATGTTGCAAGGCTAGAAACTGGAATGTTATTAACAACAATTTGGTTTAGGTCTCTGTCATATGTCACATTGTCTTCTGAAGTCATCAAGTCTCCAGAGTTGACTTTTGTGCCATTGATTTCAATAGTGAAGAGGTCTTTTGCCAAACGATAGTTGCTAATATATGACGATGCTGTTTTTGTTGTGGTTTTTTCCACATAATAATACATATTTTCAATGATAGTATTTTTATAAACAGGATCAACTGTGTCATATGTTTTGTCACCAATTTCTGTTGTTAGGGCAACTGATTGAATTCCGTCTGCATCTGAAGTATCAACAATTTTTGGTTCGTTAGTGCCATATGCATTGTATGGTTGAGCCAATGTCAAGGTTGAATGATCACCTTTTTGAGTGACATTATTGTCTCCACCAACCATTGCAAGAGTTAGTTTAACAGGGTAGCTAAGAGCTTTTC
>JAZNPU010000024.1:0-4884 GCA_045589795.1 Clostridia bacterium | reverse complement strand
TTTGTCTGCATATGATGTGCCAGAACCATTAGCTGCTGTGTTCCAACCAGCAAATGTGTAGCCTTGCAAGCTGAATCCGTTAGCTGTTAGAACTTTTTCATCATCATAACCAACCTCTGTAATATCTGCCATTGTTCCTGTTGGGTTTGCAGAAGCGGATACATCATTACTATTGAATGCAATTGTGTATTTGTTTTCTGTCCATTGAGCATATAAGGTAAATACTGCACCTTGAGTGCTTGCCAAGTTTTTAACTGTCGCTTTGTCTGCATAGTTTGTTCCAGTTCCGTCAGCCTTGGTGTTCCATTTAGAGAATGTCCAACCTGTTAATGAGAATCCATTTGCAGATAGAGCCTTTTCAACATCATATGTATGAGTACTGTTGCTCATTGAACCACTACCACCATTAGGATCATATTTCACTTGATATGTGATTGGTGTCCATGCAGTGTATAGTGTGACAGTTGCACGGTTTGTTGTAGACAAGTTTGAAACTTCTTGGCTGTTAGTGTAAGCAACTGTTCCAGCTTTTGCATTTGCTTCGCTTGTTGCCCAACCTTTGAATGTGTAGCCAACAAGGCTGAAGCCGTTAGCATTCAAGTTTTGAGCTGTATCATATGTGAATGTTTGTTCTGCTGTTGCACCTGTCACTTCATTGTTTGTTGTATCTGGAGCAACCCCAACAAATTCAACATAATATGTGATTGCAGTCCAAACAGCTGTTAATGCTCCACCACTTGTCAATGAATAGTTAGCTGTCAATGCGAACTTGCCATTTTCAACGGTTCCAGCAGTGCCAGTCAATCCACCATAGATATAACCTGTTCTGCTTGCTGTGATTCCAGTGATTGAGTAAACGGTTGTTCCGGTTGCTCCACTATATGTTGGAGTTCCTGAAGGAACATAGTAGATTGTCTTGCTGTCATATAGACCATAGATTGTTGATGGGTTTTTAACAGATGTATTGTTATAGTTGAATGTGACATCTCCATTGTTTGTGTTAACAGAAATTGCATAATAGTTAGCAGCTGATGCAACAGTGATTGTTCCGGCTGCCCCAACTGTGTATGCAGCACTTAGTTTAACACCAATTGTTTGAGAAGCAATATCAACAGAAATTGTTGTTCCGCCAGTCACAGTCAATCCAGTGATTGTGTAGCCTGTTCTTGCAATTGCAATGCTTGAAACAGCAGTTGCTCCTGTTGAGCTTGTATAAAGAACATTGCTGTCAGATAGTGCATAAACATATGTTGCTGCACTTCCGTTAACTTTGATTGAAGTTGTTGTTCCAGAGAATGTTAGTTTGTAGTAGTTTGCAGACCATGTTGCATAAATATTCTTTGTGCCGCCTTTGTCAACTTCGTCATACCAATCATTTACAGAAACTGTTAGATCTGTGAATAGATAATCTGGAGTTTGTGTTGCAGATTCAGCCCAACCAGTTTGTGTGTAGCCTGTTCTTGTGAACTTAGAGTTGGCAAGTGTTGGAAGTGAATAAGTTCCGTCATAAGTCAATGTCACATCGCTCATTGTTCCAGAGCCACCATTTGCATTGAACTTAACTATATATGTGTCAGCTGTCCATGCTGTGTATAGTGTGACAGTTCCGTTAGCTGTTGTTGTTAGGTTGCTAACAGATTGTTTATCTGTATAAGTGATTGTTCCAGCTTTTGCATTTGCTTCGCTTGTTGCCCAACCAGCAAATGTGTAGCCAACAAGAGTATATTCATTTGCTTTTAGTGCTTGAGCTGAATCATATGTGAATGTTTGATTGCTCATTGTTCCTTCAACAGTGTTCAATGTTGAATCTGGAGCAACCCCAACAAATTCAACGAAGAATGTGTTTGGAGTCCAGTGAGGATAAATATCATGGTTGCTTGCTGTTCTTACATAAGTGTCAGCAGTCACAACTGTTCCATTGTCTGGATCTGTATACCAACCACTAGATGTATAACCAGTTCTTGAAGCTGTTGGCAATGTGCCATATTTGCTATCAAATGTGACTGTTTTTGTTGCTGTTGCATTGCCAGAAGCAACTGTCCAGCCAGTTGTTGCAGCAATTGTTCCGCCCTCTGCATGTGCTGTGACGGTGTAGGTATTAGCTGTCCAAATAGCATATAGTGTGACGGTTGCACCATCAGTTGCAGAAAGTTTAGAAACTGTTGCTTTGTCTGCATAGTTTGTTCCAGTTCCATCATTTTTGGTGTTCCATTTAGAGAATGTCCAACCTGTTAATGTGAAGCCGTTTTCTGTCAAAGCTTTTGATGTTTCATAAGCAAGGTCAGTGATTGAAGCTGTGCTTCCACCAAGAGTTGTTGAAGCTGTTGTTGGTTTATTGCCGTCGAATACAATTGTGTATGTGTTTTCTTCCCAAATTGCATATAGAGTGAATGTCTTGCCTTCTCCACCAGCAGTTGTATACCAACTATTGATTGTTGAAGCAGCAATTTGTGTTGAGATTCCGATTGCACTTGTTGCAGTTGCCGTTGTTCCCCAACCCTTGAATGTCCAACCGGTTAGAACATATTTTCCACCATTTAGAGTTAGTGGTTGATCATAAGTTGCTGTTAGTGTTTCAACACCAGATGAAGTGATTGTTCCAGATTGAGCAATTTGATCATCATTGTTGTTGAATGCAACAGAGAACTTGTGAGCTGTCCATTGAGCATAGATTGTTTGATCTGCAAGGATCTTAACAACCGTGTCTGCTGTGATCTTGTCTCCACCAGTAGTTGCTGTGAACCAACCATTGAAGGTGTAACCAGTTCTCTTTGGAGTTGGCAATGTGCCATATGTGCTGTCGTATGTGACTGGTTTTGTAGCTGTTGCATTGCCAGTAGCAACTGTCCAGCCAGTTGTTGCATCAATTGTTCCGCCGTTTGCATTGGCTGTCACAGTGTAGGTATTAGCTTTCCATTGAGCAACAAGTGTCACATTTCCGTATTTGCCTGTTCCAACTGTTTCAGCTGAAGCAAATGTTGCATTTGCAGCCCAGTTTCCAACAGCTGTTGAAACTTTCCATGTTTGGAATGTGTAGCCGTTTCTTGTTGCAGTTGCAAGTTTGATGCTTGTTGCAAAGTTGTAAGTTGTTGTTGCACCAGTTGTGTTAACTGTTCCACTGTTGCCTTCATAAGAAATTGTGTATGAAGTGTATACAGTGTTTACAGCAATTGCCACAGCTGTGTTAGAAATTGTGATTGTTGTGTTGTAGTTAGATGAACCAGCTGCATCATATTTATAATATGTTTGTTTTGCAGCATAGCTATCAACCTTAACAGTGCTGTCTGCTGTTAAGTATGTAGAGAATGTATTGTTAGAGATTGTGTATGCATTTGAGCCAATTGTGATTTTTGCTGTTGCATAAACAGTGCTAGATGATGTCAATGCAGTTCCGTTGAACTTCATTGTCACATCAACTTTGTATAGTTGTTCAACATATAGGTTGACAACTGTGTTGTCATTTGCAGGAACAACAAAGCTTGTTTCAACAACATCACCAACATTTGATGCATATTGAGTGTTGTCTGTTGGATATCCTGTGAATGATACAAAGTATAGGTTTGTTGTGTCTGTAGATTTAGCTTTGATTTCAACAGTTGTGTTGTATGTTGCTCTCAAAGTTGTGTTTGCACTGATAGCAGTCCATGTTGCTCCGCCATCTACACTATACTTGATTGCATTTGGAGCTGTTGTGTGTTTAGCATTCCATTTGATTGTGTATTCATAGGTTTTGATGTTCCATTGAGCAGTCAATGTTGCTGAACCATATTTGATTTCGTATGCACCAACTGCATAGTTAGCATCTGATGTTGCCCAGTTGCCAGCAGCTGTTGTCACTTTCCAACCAGCAAAGTCATAACCTGTTTTTGAGATTGTTGGAAGATTTACTGTGTCTTCGATTGTGTATGTGATGTTATCAACAGCTGTTCCACCATTTTCAACAAGAGTTAATGTGTATGATTGAACTGACCATTGAGCATATAGTGTGACGGTTGCACCATCTGTTGCAGAAAGTTTAGAAACTTTTGCACCATTAGCGATAGCCGTACCATTTCCATCAGCCTTAGTATTCCAACCAGTGAAGGTGTAGCCAGTTAGTTTGAATGCATTTGCTACAAGTGTCACTTCATTGTCATAGCCAACATTTGCAACTGTCGCCATTTCGCCTGTTGGGTCAACAACATCAGATACATCATTGCTGTTGAATGCAATTGTGTATTTGTGTTCTGTCCAAGAAGCTGTCAAGGTTGCATCTGTTGCAACAAGAGCTTTAACTGTCACTTTTCCATCTGCAGCTGAAATGCCAGTTGTATCGCTTGTCCAACCTGTGAATGTATATCCTTCTCTTGATGGGTTTGTCAAACTGTAGTTTTCATCAGATTCAGAAACTGTATATGAAAGACTACCATTTGTTGAACCTGTATAGTTATAGTTGATTGTGATTGTGAATGGATCACCAACATTATATCTTGCGAACAAGTTGAATGTTCCACCATCATCACTTGTTAGTTTGCTTGCAGTGTCTCCTGCTTCATATGTGTAAGCAGATAGACGGCTTGTGCCAGCAGCTGTTGCCCAACCTGCAAATTCAAATCCAGTGATTGCAAGGCTTGTATCCATTGCTGAGAATGCAGCAATAGTGATTACTTGAGTATAACGAACACCTGTCACTGTTTTGCCAGTTGTTGTGCCATCAAATGATTTATAGTTGATGGTGTATGTGTGTTCTCTCCATTGAGCATAGATATCTTGATCAGCTGTGATTGCAACGGTGGTTGAAGAAGTGATTTGACTTCCGCCTGTTGTTGCTGTGAACCAACCAGTGAATGTATATCCTATTCTTTCTGGGGTTGGCAATGTGCCATATGTGCTGTCGTATGTGAC
>JAZNPU010000023.1:0-1950 GCA_045589795.1 Clostridia bacterium | reverse complement strand
GACTTTGATCACCTATATCGCTTTGCAAACCTTTTGAAACTAGAAAAAGGACAATCTGCAGGTCCGCTTGTTGGTGATTACACCGAAATCATGCCTGGCAGACCAACAATTGCTGAACATCGATATCCAACTCAAGATGTTAAAGCCCACATGGATGCAAAAAAAGCCAAATTGTATACAAAACTTGTAGCCAATATTATAACAGCTGCCGAACAACAAACAATGAATTATTATATGAATATTGCTCAATGGTATAAATCTAGTCTAGGCAGACAATTATACAGTGAAATTGCAATGATTGAAGAAGAACATGTCACTCAATATGAAACACTAAAAGATCCAAATCTTTCTTGGTTTGAAATGTGGGTTATGCATGAATATACCGAATGTTATTTATACTATTCAGCACTCACCTATGAAAAAAATATCAACATAAAAGCAATTTGGCAAGAATTTTTTGAACAAGAATGTGCACACCTTAAACTTGCTGTTGAAATGTTAAACAAATATGACAAAAAGTCATATAAAGATGTTTGTGGTGATGGAAATTTTCCTGAATTATTAAACTTTGAATCTCAAAAAGAATATATTCGAGAAGTAATTGAAAATAGTATTCATTTAACAAGCACAACTGGCAGAGGTTATAAAACAATTTCAGAGCTCAATGATAAAAATATATATTTTTCATACCAAAAGCAAATTCTTGATGGAAATGAAAATCTTGAACCTGCACACCTTGTTATTGAAAAAACAATTTCGAAGTTCGGGGAAGATTATCGCAAACAAGATAAAGCTCATCCAATCAAAGAATTAAATAATCGCAAAAAGGACAACATCACCATTGCACGAAAAAAATAAAAACACCCAAAATGGGTGTTTTTATACGGCATTTTCTTCAGCATATAATTCTTTATATGTGTTGCAAGATTCCATAAGTTGTTCATGAGTTCCTTCGTCTTCAACTCTATGATCATTTAGAACAACAATTTTATCTGCATTTTTTATTGTTGACAATCTGTGTGCAATCACAATCAAAGTGTGTTTGTCCTTAAGGTTTTCCATAACTTTTTGAATTTTAGATTGCGATTCATTGTCTAAGCTGCTTGTGGCTTCATCAAAAATAATAACTTTGCTCTTTTTTAATAATGCTCTTGCAATGGCAAGTCTTTGTTTTTGACCACCACTCATCTGAATTCCATTTTCTCCAACGAGAGTATTTATTCCGTCTTTAAGATTGTCAATATAATCTTTAAGTTGAGCATCTTCAAGAGCTTGCAAAATGTCTTCGTCCGTTGCATTTTCATTTGCCAAAAGCAAGTTCTCTTTAATTGACAAATTAAAAACATATGGAGCTTGCGGGATAATAGACAAATTGTTTTTCAAGCTGTCTTGGTCTAGTTCTCTGATGTCTATGCCATCAAGTTTGATTGTGCCTTCTTCCCAGTCATACAAATGAAACAACAAGTTTGCAATTGTGCTTTTGCCTTCACCACTTTTTCCAACAATTGCAGTCAATTTGTTGCTATCAAATGTCACAGATAAATCATCAAACAAAATCTCGTCTTGCTTATAGCCAAACTTCAGGTTTTCAACAACCAAATGTCCTTGTGCATTTTCAAGTGTTTTTGTTCCAAATTTGTCTTGTGGATAAAAGGTTTCATCAAACACTTCCATAACTCTGCCAGCAACCAAATCCTTTTCTTTGGCATAGTCTTTCAATGTGATAATGTCATTCACAAAAATTCTTATTGTGTTTGAGTAAGAATATAACACAATTAATGTTGAAGGAATCAATTCCCCAATTTTCATCAATTCAACAGCAATCAAAGCAAATCCAACATAAAACACAACTGTGAAAGCTGAACTTAAAACATTCAAAGCTGTTAGTTTATAACTCATTCTAACATTCAAGTCTACTTCTTCTTTAAGAGGCTTTGCAAATTTTTTCTC
>JAZNPU010000022.1:0-6214 GCA_045589795.1 Clostridia bacterium | reverse complement strand
GTCACCCAAATATTGTCAATCCAAAGCCAACTATCAGCAGTATTCACCCATTCGTTTTGAACAGCTGCAGCTGCATCAGCCATTGCACCGTCCCAAAGAGCTTTTTCAGCTTCGGTTAAAGACTCAATTCCGTCTGTGTTGATTTTGTTAACAATGGTGCAATAGTCATCATATGAACCATAAACTGAAGAAACACTTTCAACATATGTGTTATGAAGATGTTCATATTGTTGAATTGATTGATAACTAGAAAGGGTTCTCAACCCAGAGAATAGGGTAAAGAATATAACCATTGTCAAAACAAGGTTCACAAGCATAATCACACAAGATCCAATCATGCTGTGGCCTTCTCTTTTATATAAGGCTTGAGTTTGTTGTTGAATCATTTGTTGATTGTCGCCATACTTTTTTTGAAGTTTAGCAAGTTGTGGTGCAACCTTTTGTTGAACAAGGTTGGTTTTTTTGTTTGAATGTTTGATCAAATAATCAAGTGGGCTCAAAACAAGCTTAACAAGAACAATCAAAACAAGAATTGTCCAACCATAGCCGCCGCCAACCCAGCTATGAACCCATTCGATCAAATTGGCCCACACACCACTTGGTGCACTAACAGCCAAAACAGAAGAAATTGTCATGGAATAATCTCCTTACATTAAATTTTTATAATATTTTTTTGGATTCATTGGAACTTTATCAAGTCCGCAATGTTTGTTCCAAGGAACACATTTGCAAAGTCTAATAATGGTTAATTTCATACCTATAAAAAATCCCCACTCGGCAAAACTCTCGGTCGCATACTGCGAACAGGTGGGAGTAAATTTGCATGTGTGGGGAAGAAGAGGTGATATGCAAAATTTGTATATTAAAATTAAACCCATTGCGATATATTTAGGTATACTAATTATCGCTTTTAGCACTTTTTTCATTGTTTTCCTTTAAGTTGGCTTTTTTCAGCAAATAATTCAGCTCACTTAAAATTGTTTTGAATGATGCATCAACAATTGCTTGTTTTGCAATTATCACAACATTGAAGTTTGGTTTAATGTGAGGAAGGCTAGGAAATATTGCTTCACGAATTTTTCGTTTTGTGCGATTTCTCACAACAGCATGTCCAATTTTCTTGCTCACAGAAATGCCAACTTTAACATTTGTGTTTTTGCTTGGGCAATAATATAAAACCATTGTTGATGATCCTACGGTTTTGCCAACACGATACACATAGTTAAATTGATATTTTTTTTTGAGTCTAAATTGTTTGCTTAACATTTGCCTACCTTACTTTTTATGCGCAAAGTTTTTTGCGACCTTTGTTTCTACGGCGAGCTAGAACATTTCTGCCACCTTTAGTTTGCATTCTTGCTCTAAAGCCGTGAACTTTTTTTCTGTGTGCTTTCTTAGGTTGATAAGTTCTTTTCATGTCGGTACTCCTTTTTTTCGTCAATAATTATGCATTTGTAAGTATATATTAAAATATTTCCAATGTCAAGGTTTTGTGTTAAATTTCTAATGCACAGAGTTTATATATTTAACAAAACTTTTTGGGGTTTTAATCAACTTTGTGGAAAGATATTGACTTTCTTCGTTTCCGTTGCATATAATATAGATACGATAAAGATATTTCTTTTACCCGTTAGATAAGTTGCTAACGGGGTTTTTTATGTTTTTGAGAATTAAATTCACATAATGTAGTTAATCTTCGTTGCATCAAAGTTTGATAAAATGAGTTTATAATAATTGTTAAAAGGCTATTGGTGTGATATAATATAAAAAATGAGGTGAATTCTATGAGCATTCAAGAGCAATTAGATTGTTTGAAAAAGATTAAGGTTAACTCAACCTTAACAGACACACAAAAAACTGAAGAGATGAAAAAATATTTAGAACTTCTTTTCAAAGATAATCCATTAAATCTTAAATATGTGCCAGATGAATTTAAGTGTATAGATTTCCCAATAGAAACTCAGCTTGCTGCTTATGAAAACAAAAACGAAGATGGAACAACTCAATTATTTGTTTCAAACAAATCGGTTCAAGCCGCAGCAACAAGAGAAAGAATTTATTATGGCGATGATCGAAAAGGTTTGCCATTTAGTTTGCATCAACTACTTAACAACATGGGCCATGAACTCAGACACTGTTTTCAAGATAAAGTTGATTTGTCAACTGTTGAAAATGAAAAGGAAAGAAGTTTTTATCAAAAAATACAAGAGGCTTTAAGAGATGATAAGCACTATCAACTAAGTTCAACAACTAGTGATACAATAAATGCTTTAAGAATGGCGGATCATAGTGAAGAACCAACATTAAAAACCATGCCAATGCTTGACTCATATATTCAAGCATTGCAGAACACTTACGATGGTCAAGTTGAAATGAGTTATTATCTTCAACATTTACATGAAGAAGATGCTCGAAATGGAGGTTTTGTTTACACTCAACAATTGCTTAAGTTATATAAAAAACATCTAGAAAATCAAGATGAGCCAGAGTTGTTGGCTTTTATAAATGAAGAACTTGAACGAAGTAAAGTGCAACTGGAAGACAATAGAAATTCCAAAAAAGAATATATTCATTATCAAAATTTCAAAAAAATTTATGACAATGTATCTTTTGAAACAATCAAAGAAATTCAAGAAAAACTGAATGAAACAGGCCGAAAACAAGAAGATTTGAGCTTGACAGACAATATTTATAGTTGTTTGTTGGATGAATATACAGACAAATACTTAGAACAACTTTCTCCTAAACAATTGGAAATGGTATTTTTGTCTAATGTATATTTATTTAAGGAGAAAGACACATTTGATAAAGTTTCTTACTTGACAGAAACAATGCTAAGAAAAATTGTCACAAGCGAATTGCCAGAAGATAAAAAGAAGGTTTTGGCAAATCATATCTATAAACATATGTTAAAAAACTATAAAACATATGAGTTTTCAAGAAAAGATGGAATGATTGCTGACTTTTATGCCAATGGTCTTTTAGATGCAAAACAAATGAAGATTCTCAGCACCAAGCTTGGAAATGCTGGCAAACATTATGAAGCTGCTTATATTTGGTCTCAACCAATGATTTTGGGGAACAATCAGTCAAAACAATATTCCCCAGAAAAAAGTTTGCAAGGTTTCCAAACTGCGGTATATCATCTTGACAAAGAAAGAGCAAAATTAAACAATAGTGAAAATATAAAAACTGAAGAAATACAGAAAAACACTAGCTTTTTAGAGACTGTTAATGGGAATTTAGACAGATTAGATGCATATTATGGAAATCAAAGTCAAGAATTTGTAAAAGAGTATGAACTACTCAGAAAACAAATCGGCTTAATGATTAATAGCAACAATCAGTTAGCGATAAGCTCAGCTCTTCACCAACTTCCAAAGTCAAAAGAAATTGAAAAGAATATTTCAGAATATTACAGTAAATTGGATTCTATTGGTAGTAATATAGAAAGTTATAGAATAAAAATAAAAAAGCAAGATCAATCCGAAGAAAAGAATCAAAATGATCAAAACAAAAGATTTGTAGAAGAAAAGTCTGATCAAGTAGCAAAGTTAAAAATTGACTTGATTGACAAAATAATGGCTTATGCTGACAAATATGTTGATTTACCACCAGAAGAATATGAAAACATGATTAGTGTTTGTTGTCGTATAGATTTATGGATGAATGAAACATCCAACATTGGAGATATGGAAAAACAAGTCTACAAAAAACAACTTGAGCAAAAGATGGAAGATCTTTATCAAAAACAATTAAATGCTTATGCATTAAGCAATGGAATGGAAATGAAAAAATAACAAAAGCACTCATTTGAGTGCTTTTTTGTTTTGTATAATAATTGCAAAAAACAGTTAATATATGATAATATATTGTAAATAAGGAGTTGATTTTATGGGAATGCAAGAGCAAATTGAATGTTTAAGAAAAATCAGCAAAAATCAAGCATCTGTTCAAGACCTTGAAAATTATATTAAGTTATTAGTTGAAGATAATTGTTTTGACCTTGGCAGAACCCCAAGCCAAATCACTTTTGACGAAGAACCAACAGATGGATATTATTTACATAATCTACGAAAAATTAATATATCTAAACACACCTTAGAAAAAGGTGTTTCTGGGCAATTATATAATGTTATCAACACTTTGGGTCATGAATGGAGACATTTTTTGCAACATACTTTTGACATAAACAAAATAACAGACAAGAAAGCTAAAGAATATTATCAAAAAATATTAGATGCTCAAGAAGCCCCATACGAATTACCAGCTGATTTGAATAATTTTGAAGAAATTTTATATACATATTCAAGTAAATTTTTGCAACATCTCAAAGAAAAAAATCAAGGAGAAGCAAAAACTGCTGATTTTTCTGTTTTGGAAAGTTATGTTCAAAAAATTAATTCATTTACCTTAGCCAAGGCAAAACATAGCTATTATCTTCAACATATGCACGAGGAAGATGCAAGATTGGGTGGAGTGGTTTTCACTGAATATTTGTTTAATAAATATAAAGCATATTTTCAGGAAACCCAAGATAATGAGCTTTTAGAGTTTATAAATGATCAATTATCTAAAAATGAAAAATTGAGAGAGCAATTAGCAGAAGACAAAAATAATTATAGCGGTTATCAGGAATTGAAAAAAGTCTTCGAAAATTTGTCTTACGATATGATTTTTGAAATTTTCAAAAGTCAAGAAAAATCCAAGGACGACATGAAGGTTAGTGCAATATATCTTGCCTTTTTAGAGTCATACACAAATGAATTTGTTCAAAATTGCGATCCGTCAGAGCTGGAAACGATTTTTCTGTTGCACACAGAGGCATTCAAAAAACAAGACAAGCAAATAAATGCAAAAATGATGGATTTGAGTGCAATTATATTGGAAAAATTGGCTATTAGTAATATTCCAACAGAAAGAAAAGAGTTTTTTGCAAATGTTGTATATAGGCACATATACAAAAATGTTAAAACATATAATTTTTCTCAAAAAGACCAAATGATTTCCCAATTGTATATTAATGGGCTATTAACTAATGATCAAATGATTAAACTTTTGAAAAAAATGACTTATTACGAGAAAGATCAAGAATTTGCAGAAATAACACTCATGGACAATTTGAAAGCTAAAAGATTTGTTGACAATGATCAGGCAGCCGTTAGAATTGTTAAATGTTTTAATGCTGGTGTATCTGTATGTGAAGGATGTTTTGATGAATTGACTCAAAACGACAAAACAACAGCAAAACAAATTGAAAATTTTAATCAAATGTTAAAAAGAAAGAGTTTGAGTATCAGAAGTTTGGTGTCATGTTCTGAACTTATGATTCCGGAAAATCTTATTAAAGATTGGGATAAAAAAATAAACTCTCTCAGAAAGAATAGCAGTGTGTTGCTTATGAAAACACTTGCTGACGAATCTTATCAAAACAAAAACCAAATTCAAGACTTTACAAGCGAAGAGATCAAGAAGTTGCAGAACTTAAATAAAATATGCGAAGAATACACAGAAGAGGAGTCTGTGGATAAAAAATTGCTTCACGAAGCAAATGAAAGTTATCAAAAATATGTATTATTAATGCTTAATAAAGCTTGTGAAACAATAAATTCAAGTGAAGTTTTGCAAGAAAAATTAACAAATATTCAAGCAATTTTTGATAGTGTTTGGAATATGTATTTTAATAAAAAACTTAATTTGCCAAAAGAGGAAAAAGATAAGGTTATTGACAAATTAAACAAGGGATACGATAAACTTAATGCCATTCTTGGAGTTAATATAGACTTGCCAGAAACTTTGGATGTTGATGAATTTATATAAAAAAAAGCACTCAAACCGAGTGCTTTTTGTTTTGTCTTTATCTTTAGTATATAATAACATTATACACCCAAAAGTTAAATCTGTAAATATTTATTTCAAAAAAAGTTTATAAAAACAAAAAAAAACACCTCAAAAAGGTGTTTTTTGTTTGTCCTCAACAGTTTTGATTATGCATTAACAGTGCTATTTTCAGAAATATAAGTATATAGATCTTTTAGTGTTTGAAATTGTGGTAAAACATAGTTTGGAATTTCAACTCCAAAGTTTTCTTCAATTTCCAGTAGCATGCTAATAAGGGCAAAAGAGTCTAATCCAAGTTCTGCATTTAGGCTCATTTCATCACTGATACTTTCTGGGTTTGTGTCTACATAATTACAAATAATTTTTTTAAGTT
>JAZNPU010000021.1:0-1709 GCA_045589795.1 Clostridia bacterium | reverse complement strand
CCCCAGTTCGATTCTGGGTGTCGCCTCCACACAGCACCCTAGTGGGTGCTTTTTTATTGCAAAAATAAACAAATAATCTCTTGTATCTTTACTTTTCTTTGTCAATATGATATAATACCTGTATGAAAAACTTAAACATTGATGCAGTATTCTATCATGGAATAGACCGCAGAAAATTTAATAATGACATCGATGCTCAGCTTAAAGTATTTGAAGACATATTAAAAGCTGAAGCTATTATGTGTCGCCAGAGCCAAATTAAAAATTTAGGTCAAAATATTGTTGATGAAAGACTTGGTCATCTTCAAGGCTTCTCCAACTGGAACGGTAGCACATATGTTTCTATATGCCAAAGAAGACCACCAATAAGCAAACAGCAATTTGAAGTAGAATCCAAAAATCCAGATTATAGTGTTGCATACCTAAAATTTGTAAAAGGAAACATAAGTTTTGTAATTTCTCCAATGGTTATTGCATTTCAAGCAAAAACACACAGCAACTTCCTACAAGACGGCGAATTTCAAGTTTATGACAAAATACCAAAAAGATTTTTACAAGGAATTTGTGTCGACTTAGATAATTTAGAAAATTTTGTATCTTTTTTCAAAGCCGTTGGTTATCCTGATGATTATATATACAAGACCATCCGAGAGTCTTACAAAACAAGTCTAATGAAAAAGATTGAGGATCTTTTGGAAAAATATGACTATGACCTACCTATATATTCCACAGATGGAATACCATACAAACCTGGAAAACAATTACTTCAAGAGCTTAAAATTGCTGCATATGGCAAACATCAGCTTAAACCACAACCTGAAACACAAACTGAACCAGAATCTATCTAAAAGATAGATTCTTTTTTTATCTAACAATTTACCTATGCTTGGCATAAAATATTATAGGCACATAAGTGTCAAACAAATAAGGAGGAAAATAATGATTATGCCAACAACTGTCACAAACTCGACTTCAACTGAATATCAATTTAGTGGTTCAAGTGATGTTTTAACAGCACAATCAAATGTTCATGATGTTATTTTGCAAGATCCAACTGGAATCACTCTTTCAAAAACTTCAAACACAAATTCATTTGTTGTGGGTCAAATTATAACTTACACTGTTGAAATAACCAATAATAGTTCGCAATTTTTCAATGGAGTTAGAATCATAGATAATTTAGGCGGCGGAAATCTTGCATATGTTTTGGGTTCTGCAACACTAACTGTTGGATCACTAACATATCCAGTCACACCAATTTCAACAAACCCATTAACATTCACCCTTCAAGAACTAAATGTTGGTTCTACAATGATTTTAAGATATAATTGCCAAGTTATTTTTAACTTGCCTTCGTCAGTCAACAACATCACCAACACAGTTCAAGGAATTGGCTACACCAGCACAGGAACAATCACAGGGTTTGCAACAAACACAATTTCAAGAAATTCATCTCAAGAACTTGAAATTTCAAAAGGTTCCACTCTTTCAAGTGTCTTACCAAATCAAGTGTTTAGTTATTTGATAACCATAACTAATAACACATCAACTTCTGCCACCCTAAACACTGTCACTGATCAATTGCCTGGAAACTTTGTCATCACAAATATTTCTGTAAAAGTTGGAACAAATCCAACAATAAATTTGTCTGAAAGTGATTATGTTTTATCTTCAACAAACAATTTGACAATTCCTTCTCCAACAGGACC
>JAZNPU010000020.1:0-3014 GCA_045589795.1 Clostridia bacterium | reverse complement strand
GATTCATTCATTGTCTGGAGGAAGCCTTCAAAAGGTTCAATATGCAAACTTTGCAAAGGTGGAAATTCTTGAGGGTATTCAAAAAGGCGATAAATTCTGGTATGTTTGTTGTGGTGGGGAACAGGTTGGAGATGAAGTTGTGGTTCCACTTGGAATAACAAACAAAGCAGTTAGTGCAAAAGTTCTTAGAATAGACAAAAATGTTTCTTCGCAAGTGAGCCCTGTGCCATTTAGCAAAGCAAAACAGATAATAAAAATTAAGCAATAAAAAACACATGCAATCGCATGTGTTTTTTTGTTTATTCTTTTTGACCTTGTTTTGAATATTCGTCCCATTTGCTGTCATCTAGCACAGCATAACTAACTCTGGTAGTTTCTGGATAAGAATAAACTTTTTTGTTGTTCTTATAAACTGTCGTCACAAAAGCTACATCTGTGTTTTCTTTAACAACACTGTTAAAAAATGCAACCTCCATTTTATATCTGTCATATCCAACTGATGTAAACAATGTTTTTGTTCCGTGCTTTGGTGATTTTTCAACATAACCATCAAGAGAATATTTGTTTAGTTCTTTGGTGTCTTGAATAATCACAACGGTTGAAAAAAACATTCTTCTTTTATCACAAATATATTCTGCGACGGTTTGGTTGTCTTTTAGTTTAATAACTTCATTTTTCATGAGATTTCCTCCAATAACACAATCATTATAACACCAGAAAAACCGTAATTCAAGATGCAACCAAAAAAAAATATTTATTTATATGGAAAAAATAATTTAGATGTGATATATTATGTTTATGGAAAGAAAATTGGAAAAGTATCAAGCTGTTGAAAGATCAATAATCACAACTTATCGCAAAAGACTTTGGACCAAATTTGTAAAGGCAATCAAAGAATATAAACTCATTGAAGAAAACGATTGCATTTGTGTTTGCATTTCGGGTGGCAAAGATAGTTTTGTTATGGCAAAATTATTTATGGAACTTTCAAAGCATACACACATAAAATTTGATGTTAAATATTTGGTGATGAATCCTGGTTATAACCAAGCTAACCTTAAAAAAATTAAATATAATTTGCAACTTCTTAACATTCCTGCAACAATTGTTGACACAAACATTTTTGATGTGGCTTACGGAATGCAAAAAAATGCTTGCTATATTTGTGCAAAAATGAGAAGGGGAGCACTTTATAACTTGGCACAAAACATGGGTTGCAACAAAATTGCATTGGGTCATCACTACGATGATGTGATCGAGACAACCCTCATGAATATGCTTTGGGCTGGGTCTTTTCAAACAATGTTGCCAAAGCTTAAAAGCCAAAACTATGAAGGCATGCAACTTATTAGACCACTATACTTAATCAGAGAAAAAGATATAATTGCTTTTTGCAAAGCTCACGAATTAGAATTTTTGGCATGTGCATGCAAATTCACAGAAGAGGTTGAAATAGAAAAAGATTTAAGCAAGTCACAAAGATATCAAACAAAAAAACTGATTGAAAAACTTTTAGAAACTAACCCAAACATAGAAAAAAACATTTTTAGAAGTGCAAGCAATGTCAATTTGGATATGATTCTTGGTTATAAAACCCACGGAAAAGAATATAACTATTTAGACAATTTTGATTCAGAAGAATAAAAAAACATCGCAATCGCGATGTTTTTTTTGTTATTCAACTTCGTTTTCAAGTTCGTCTTGAGCATTTGGATTTTGTTCTCTTACTTGAACAATATATTTTTGATATTTTCTTGTTGTCTTACCTTTTTTAGCAAGATGAGATTTTTCATAAGTAATTTCTCTGTGCATTTGGTCAAGTTCATCTTCACTGTGGCTAATTGCAAGTTCGTATTCACTTTGTTTTTGTTTTTTGTGTTGTTGCAATGCAAGAATTTGTTTGTCTAGTTCAGCCATTTCTTCTTCACAGCCAATAATCAATGAATTGTGTTTGCCAGTCATAATTGCAAATTCTTCATCAAGAAGATCTGATTTTTCTTGATATCTCTTCATTCTTCTTTTTGCAGTGGTGTTGAGTCTTGTTAAGAATTTAGATAATGGGTTATATCTGTTAGAAACAGGTTTTCTTTTGTCTTCTGGCAAGCTTTGATTCATGCAATCATTGATTGCTTCCAAAGTTGATTCAAGAACTTCTTTGTGGTTGATAATAATATCAACAAGGTGTGGATTAAGTCTTTCACCGTTTAGATATTTAAGTGCAAGAACAGCTGCATGTGGGTTAACTTGGTATGCATTTGTTGGGAATTGAGAGTTAATCACAACACATTGTTTTTGACCATTAATGTCAACATCTCCAAGAACAAGATTGTGTTCTGGGCAAAGAATTGCACTTGAAACAGGAACAGATTGTTTTTTGTCAACTTCTGTAGCTGTTGGGTTCCACAAAACAACTTCTCTTTTTTGCAAACCTGTTGTCAATGCATAAGATTCATTGAAAGCTTCTGCTTTTGCAAAATATGGAGTGACAACTTTATAAGTTTTGTCCAAGATTGCTCTTTTGTTCTTGCCAAATTCAACAACAAACAAGCCATCTTTTTCGCTAACAAGATGGTTGAATTTTCTTGAAATTCTTTGTTTTGTTAGTCTGTCAATGAAATAACATTTTGTTCCGTCATAAACAAGTTCAGCTTCAAATTTCAAGCAAGGAAGAGAAGTTTCTTCACTGATTGTTTTTCTAACTTTCATGCGGAAAGGTTCGCCATGTTGTTGGAAGTTTTTGTCAACATAAACATATTGTGGCATAAGTTCTGTGTCTGCATTTTTAAGTTTTGCAAGTCTCATACCGTTGGCATCTGGTTTGCCAATGTATGCATATGTTGCAGAAATATCTTTTGTTGTTGGACTATGCAAAAATTCACCATATGGGCTAATAATCAAAGAAGTCATTTCGTTTTCTAATGAATAGTTAGGAATCAAAATTGCTTTCTTTTTCGCATATTCGTGGCTGAAGTCCATACCACTTAGCACAACAAGTCGGAGGCCAAGCGGTCTTA
>JAZNPU010000019.1:0-6687 GCA_045589795.1 Clostridia bacterium | reverse complement strand
GGCATCAAGAGGAATTGGCGAAGATATTGCTCGTAAGTTTGCAAAGAATGGTTATAATGTTGTTGTAAATTATTTCCGTAGCGAACAAAAAGCCCAAAAATTGGCTGAAGAACTTTGTTTATATGGTGTTCAGGCAGTTGCAATCAGAGCAGATGTTGGCGATCCGGTGCAGGCTAAACTTCTTGTGAAAAAATCACTTGAAATTTTTGGAAGCATTGATGTTTTGGTTAACAATGCAGGAATTGCACTCAATAAGTTATTGATTGATTGTTCAACAACAGAAATTGAAAATATCATTTTGACAAACCTTTTGGGAACAATTTATACAACCAAAGAAGTTCTGCCGAACATGATGAGCAACATGAATGGTAAGATTATTAACATTTCTTCAATGTGGGGGACTGTTGGTGGCAGCATGGAATCAGTTTATAGTGCAAGCAAAGGTGGTGTGATTGCATTCACTAAAGCTATTGCAAAAGAAGTTGGCCTTTGTGGAATAAATGTAAACTGTGTTTGTCCTGGAGTCATTGTGACAGACATGACAAGTAATTTGACCATTGATGATATGAATGATCTGAAAGATCAAACGGCTCTTGGCAGAGTTGGTTATCCAAATGATATTTCGGGATTGGTGTATTTTTTGGCAACAGATGATGCAAGCTATATAACGGGCTCTGTGATTAATGCAGATGGTGGAATAATTTAAGGAAAATAGGAGAGATAAACAAATGAAAGTTGTGACAATGTGTGGAAGCATGAAGTTCAATAAAGAAATGAGAGTTATTGCTAGAAAACTTGAAACCAAAAATGGTTGGGCAGTTATTCAATGCATCTATAGCCAAAAAAGAGACAAAATGGATAACATTCAAGAAATGCATAACATTGAAAATGCTCACTATAGAAAAAT
Organism: Clostridia bacterium; assembly: GCA_045589795.1. Classification (GTDB taxonomy): domain Bacteria; phylum Bacillota; class Clostridia; order Christensenellales; family UBA1242; genus RGIG4790. The sequence continues at coordinate 5,780 of JAZNPU010000019.1, read as the reverse complement.
TGAAATCAGCGATGCTATTTATGTTGTAAACAAAAATGGATATATTGGTGAATCAACAAAAAGAGCAATTGCTTATGCAAAAAAGAAAGGTAAAGAAATTATCTTTCACGAATAAGTCACTATCATAGTGTTATGTGTGTCATAATAGCCATAAAACCTGGCAAAAGATACACTTTATAAGGAAGAAAAAATGGCAGAAAAATTTTATATTACAACACCTATATATTATCCAAGCAACAAGTTAACTTTGGGAAATTGCTACACAACAGTTGTGTGTGATGCAATTGCCAGATACAACAAATTGCTTGGCAAAGATGTATTTTATTTAACTGGAACAGATGAACACGGTCAAAAAATTGCTGGCAAAGCAAAAGAGGCTGGCAAAGATGTTATGCAATATTTAGACGAAATCATTGCAGATGCAAAAGATTTGTGGAAACTTTTGAAAATTGATTATGACCGATTCATCAGAACTACAGATAAAGATCATGAAAAAGTTGCTCAATATGTTTTTACAGAACTTTATAATCGTGGATTTATTTACAAAAGTAGCTATAAAGGCAAATATTGTGTGCCATGTGAAAGTTTCTGGACAGAAAGTCAATTAGAAGATGGCAAATGCCCAGACTGCCACAGAGATGTTATTGATCAAGAAGAAGAATCATATTTCTTCAAACTTAGTGCTTTTGGTGACAAATTATTGGATTTATATAAAAACAATCCTGAATTTTTGCAACCACAAAGTCGTGTCAACGAAATGGTTAACAACTTTATTAAGCCAGGCTTGTCTGACCTTTGTGTTAGCCGCACAAGTGTTAAATGGGGGATACCTGTTCCTTTTGACGAAAAACATACAATCTATGTATGGATTGATGCACTAACCAATTATTTGACTGGAGTTGGGTATCTTGACGATCCAGAATCATTCAAAAAGTATTGGCCTGCAGATGTGCATATTATTGGTAAAGAAATTGTTCGTTTCCATGCAATTATTTGGCCAGCAATGTTGATGGCTTTGGATATTCCTCTTCCAAAAAGAGTGTTCGGTCATGGTTGGCTATTGTTTGGTGGAGACAAACTTTCAAAAAGCAAAACTGTCAACAGTGTTGAATGTATTGATCCAAGAATTTTAGTTCCTAGATATTCAGCTGATGCGGTTAGATATATTCTGTTGAGAGAAATTCCTTTTGGAACAGATGGGAACTATACAACTGAAGGCTTCTTGACTAGGATTAATAGTGATCTTGCAAACAATTTTGGAAACCTTGTTAGCAGAACATTGAGTATGTTGAAAAAATATAATAACAATATTGTTCCAAAATATGAAGAAAATTCTGATGTTTTGGATAGAGATTTGTTCAATATTGTTTCAAGAGAAGATCAAAATATTAGATCTCACATGAAAAATCTTGATAGTTCAAAAGCTTTGGCTAGCATTTTTGCAATGTTTGACAAGGCTAACAAATATATTGAATTAACCGAGCCATATAAACTTGCAAAAGATGAAACACAAACAAAGAGACTTCATACAGTTTTGAGAAATCTTTTGGAAGTTATTAGAATTGGAACAACTCATCTTTCAGCATTCTTGCCTGATTGTTCTAAAACCGTATTGGATATTTTGGGTGTCAAGGCTGAAATTGGAGAATTGCAACTATTTGCTTTACAAACCGGTAAACAACTTGATGTTTGTCCAATATTGTTCCCAAGATTGGATATTGTAAAAGAACTTGAAGAACTTTCTAAATTGTCTTAAAATCAGATGCAGCATTTGCTGCATCTTTTTTTCACACAAAAACTTACAATAACATATCATAGATTAAGTATGAGTGGTCAGTTGATTGTTAACACAGATGCAATAAGACAAAATATATTAAACATAAAGAGCAAAATTAGAGATGCTCTTTTTTGTGCTGTGGTAAAGGCTAATTGTTATGGTTTTGGATTCAAACTTTGTTCGTATATTGATGATCTGGTTGATATGTGGGCTGTGGCGACTGTAGATGAAGCAAAAACATTGGCAAATTTAACAGATAAGGATATTTTGATTTTGAGTCCGCCTGATTATGACGAAATTAAACATTTAGATTTGCCGCAAATAATTTATGCAGTTGATAGTGTCGACACAATAAAACAGATGAGTTCGGCTGAAAGGGGTTTTTCTGTTCATGTGGTGGTAAACACTGGAATGAATAGATATGGTGCGGATTTTAAGTCTTATAAGCAAATATTTAAGGCTGTGAGTAAGTGTAATAACATCAAAATTAAGGGAGTGTTTAGCCATTTTTATAAAAACTCAGCAGAAGTTATGAAATTGCAATATGATCGATTTGAAAAATTTGCAATGCTAGCAAAAAAGCAAAATCCGTCTGCGATATGCCACATCTCTAACTCGAAAGGGATTTGCTACCCAATGGATATGGTTAGGGTGGGCATTGATATGTATTTAAGCGGCGACACATTTAGGTTGCTTGGGTTTATTAAAGAAGTTAGAACAATTAACAATAGTGATGCCGTGAGTTATAATGCTAATTTTGTTGCTAGCAAAAGAACAAAGATTGCTATTGTTTCACTTGGTTATGCAGATGGAATAATGAGAAAATTAAGTGGCTTTTCTGTTTTGGTTAATGATACTTTTTGTCCAATAGTTGGTGATATTTGCATGGATTGCTTTATGATTGATGTTTCCAAAGTTAAAAGGGTAAAAAGGGGAGATAAAGTTGTGATTATTGGAAAAGATTATAAAGAAAGTATAAGTGTTTGCCAATTGGCCCATAAATGTGATACAATAAGTTATGAAATGTTATCCAGATTGGGTGACAGAATTGAAAGGATTTATTTGAATCATGCAGGTTATAACAGGAAAGTTTAGAGGAAGAAAACTTAAAAGTGTTCCAACCTCAGAAACCAGACCAACACTTGGCAGAGTTAAGGAAAGTATCTTTGATATAATCAATCAATATATTGCAGATAGTGTGGTTCTTGATTTGTTTGCAGGAAGTGGAGCTCTTGGCATTGAATGCATCAGCCGTGGTGCAAAAAATGTGGCTTTTGTTGACAATCAAAAAGAGAGTTTGCAAGTTATTAAGCAAAACTTAAAAAATGATTTAAGTCAAGCAAAGCTTATAAAAGCTGACTTTATTGATGCAATTTATATGTTATCTAGATCAAATGTTAAGTTTGATTTAGTTCTTTTGGATCCTCCTTTTGATAGTGATTTTATAGAAAAATCCTTATATTTATTACACAAACATGAATTGCTTAATGATGGTGCAATTATAATGTGTGAAATGAATAGTAAAAAAGTGTTGCAAAATTATCCACAAAAGTATATAATAGTGAAAGAAAAGTATTATGGCACCATTGGTGTGCACATTCTAAAGTATAATAAGGAATAGTTATGAATATTTACGACATTATCTCACAAATTGAAGAAGAAATCGGTGAGTCTAAATCAGGACTCTTTCATAAAAAAGTTGATGTTTCTAAACTTGCAGAGCTTGTTGAACAACTAAAAAACAACATGCCTAAAGCAATTGAAGAAGCTTCTTATGTCGTGAGCAAAAAAGAAAAGCTTCTTGACACTGCAAAAGAAGATGCTCAAAACTTGATTGATGATGCAAACCATAAAGCAAAAACATTAATTCAAGAAAGTTCAATCACAAAGAAAGCTGAAGAAGATGCAAAGAAAATGATTGAAACAACACTTAAAAGATGTGAACAATTGTTAGATACAACAAAAAATAATGTAGACAAAATTTTGAAAGCAGTTGAAGATTATCTTGCAGAACATTTAAGCATTGTTCATGATAGCCGCGATGAACTTTCAAACACACTTGCTCAATTAAAAAACAACCTTAGAAAAAATTAAGCATAAACACAAACAAACAATAAATGATAAAATTGCATGCACACACTTTACAAAAATGAAGTAGTGTGCTTTTATTTTGCACTTAGATAAAAAAGACATGGATTGAAGTGTGATTGACAATCCTCCCAAAGAAATAATAAAACAGCAACAACAAACCGAAAAAATAGTTTTTGTTGTTCCTAAAAGTTTGCACCCTCGGGTCACTTCAAACAATCCCCCGATTATTCCATCAGCAATATTTTCTAGCCCTAAAATTTCAAAGATTGAATTGATTAACTTGCTTATTCCAGAAAATATACCAATGTCTGTCAAAATGTCGGCAAATAGAAAAAAGATGCTGATATAGGCACCAACAAGCAAGATGCTTTCGATTGTGTTGGAAATGCTTGATGAGAGTAAGTTATCAGGAATTTCAAGCCTTGTAGGGATTTGATTATCTTTTTGTTTTGTTCTTTTTCCAGAAAGTATTATGCCACACATAACACTTGAAATTATATGCGAAAAATAAAGCAATAGGCCAATTTTGACAGACCCAAACATGATTGATCCCACCGAGCCGATAATGAATATTGGACCACTTGTTGTGCAAAATGATATCATTTTTTTTGCTTCATTTTGTGTTATGGAGTTTGACAGATACAAGTCTGAAATGAGTTTAGCTCCAATTGGATAGCCGCTCAATATGCTCATCAAAAAAACATAACTGCTTATGCCTGGTGTGTTGAATAAGAATCTTGTTATGGGTGAAAGGTGATAGCTTATTTTTTTTACAGCTCCTAGGCTTGTTAGAATTCTGGTTAAAAAGGCAAAAGGCAACAATCCAGGAAGAACTGCAACAAAAAATAGAGATAAACCTTGGGTTATGCTGCCGCCATACTTATTTGGGTTTGAAATGATTACTGCGATTATAAAAATAACTATCAGACTTAGCAGATAGCACATAAATGTTTCGCTGTGAAAAACAGATAGAAAATGTTTTTTATTTTTAAGGGCAATTTTGTTTGTTGACATAGTATATTCTATGATATACTAACTGCATATAAAACTAGTTTCACGAGAGGATAAACATGATCTTTGCTAAAGATTATTCGGATAGTCAACTCCCATATACAAAATCTGATAGATACATGAGCTTTAAGGTTATTATAAGCTCAGTGTTTCTTGCTGTTTCTATATTTTTGTATTTGATTGGTCAAGAATCAATCATTGGTGTTTTTGTTTTGTTTGCTGGAATTGTGTGGAATATCTTTTTGCCAATCAAAAACATGTATAGCATTGTTATGAGCATAATGATGGGCATTTTATATGGCCTAGTGTGTCATTCGATGGGTCTTGTTGCAAATGCATTTTTGTATTTGGTTTATTATGTTCCAATGCAATGTTTGATGTGTCGCAATAAAGAAGAAGGTTATATTTTGCAGAACAAACAACTAACCGAATCACAATCTTTGTTTGTGTTGGTTTATTATGTTTTATTCTTTGTTGGAATTTATGTTTTTAGCAGCAGCATCAAAAACAGTTGGATGTGTTTTATGGATTCCATGACCGCATCTCTTTTGGCGGTGAGTGCTTTGTGTAGAAATTTAAGAATTAAAGATTATTATAAAGCAAGATTAATTGCTCTTGCTGCATCAATATTTATGTGGAGTTTGATTTGTTCTTCAACCGTGATTTATGCTGGAGCAGCAAGTGTGCTATTGATGTATGTGATGTATTTTGTTTATGAAATTGGATCAATTATTTATGAGAAAAGACATTACAACACTGTTGAAATGCAACAACTTCAAGAAAGAGAAAATAAAAAGACTCAAGTTAAAGTTCAAAAGAAAAAAGAAGAATTAGCAAAACAAAAAAACTCGCAGAAATAAGCGAGTTTTTTTTATTTGATAAATAGAGTTCCTGTTTTGAT
>JAZNPU010000018.1:0-7900 GCA_045589795.1 Clostridia bacterium | reverse complement strand
TTGCAGTCTTCATGAATTCTTCCATAAGTGGCAACAGCTTCAGTTGCTGCCCAAACACATCTGATCCCTTTGCATTTGTTTGCACCAATCATCATGCCAACACCAGTGCCACATAGCAAAATCAAGCCATCAACTTCACCTGATTTATAAAGTTCATAAGCTGCTTTAACAACATCTGGATAATCATTATCTGCTCCAGAATCATATGTTGGCATCACATAATCCACTCCATCTTTTTTGAGTGCATCAGCAACAACTTGCTTAAATTCTTCGCCCCTGTGATCAGCAACTATTGCAATTTTCTTAAACATTTTAGCTCCTCTGTTTTATTATTCCATTGCCCAAAAGTGTGTTTATGATACAATCCAACCCCACATCAATTTGGCTCAAACATTTGTCATAAACTCCAATGTCTCCACCATATGGATCAAAAATATCAATTCCACAAAAGTCTTTGAAGCAAACAATCTTATTAACGAATTTGTCAGCAACCATGTTTGAAAGTGCTTGTTTGTGGTCTTCAGTTAAGCATACAATCAAATGATGCTCTGCCAAATGTTTACCAGTGATTTGTGTTGGTTTTCCGCAAACTCTTTTCACTCCATATTTTTTCAGAGCCTCTTTACTCTCTTCCTTTACTGAACTTCCAAACTCCACAAACATTCCGCAAAAATGGCTTGTTAAAGAACCAATCCCAAGTTTTTTTGCCTTATTGTTCAATAAAGCACTTGCCATTGGACTTCTGCAGGTGGAGCCTGAACAAACGAAAAGAATTTTATACATAGTTCACCTAATAATAGTTTATCAATTATAACTTATTATTGTCAAACATATCGAATATTTTTTATGCAAATAACAGATAATAAAACCAAGGAGAAAGCAATATATGGAAAATGTTAAAAGAAGTTTGTTTGGTTATAACAAAAAAGATGTGCATAACTTACTTTTCGAAAAAGACCAAGTTATCGACACACAAAAAAAAGACATTGCTTTTTTGCAAGAGCAAAACAAACAATTGTCTTCAAAAATCAAGCAACCACAAAACACAAATTCAAACAATAATTAAAAAAACAAGCCTTTTGGCTTGTTTTATCTTTTTGGAACCATAATGTTCAAACCTTCTGGGGTAAGCAAGAAAATGTTTCCTGACACTCTTTGGATTGATCCATTTAGTGCATAAACTGAACCACTCGCAAAGTCCAACATTCTTTGAGCTTCTGCATCACTGATGTTGTCAAGGTTAAGCATAACTGATTCACCTTGTTTTAAGTAGTCAATCAATCGTTGAACTTCGTCGTAGCTTTTTGGATAAAAGAACACAACATTCTTTGAACCATAGCCACCCATGTTTGAGTTGATTGGAGTATAATCTGAACCATAACCACCATAGTTTTCCCCATCTGAAACAGGTGAAGAAGAAAAGTTATATTGGTCTGGATTTGCTGCATAACTAGTCTTTGACAAAGAATCTATACTTGTTTGTTGTTCAACATTTCTGCTTTCATATTTTGCAAGCTTTGCATTTGTTCTTTCAAGTCTTTCAGCTTCTTTTTCTTTCTTTCTAGCTTCTTTCAATTTTTGCTTTTGAATTTTTCGTTCAAGTTTAATAGCCTCAGCTTCTTGATCTTCTTCGTCCTCAAAGCCGATCCCTTTGAGCAACCAATTCATCAATCCCACAAGAATATCCTCCTTCTATATTTAAGAATATTCTACCATAAAAAACACAATTTTCAAATGATTTTATAAACATTTTGTTATTTTTCTTAATTTTATTTTATGTTTTCACACATTTGAACAAATTCTAACACAATATTCACATACAATTTGCGAGCATACTTTGTGATATTGTTATTAATAAAAGCATTATCCAAAAAAGAATTTATATGTTCAATCAACAGCAAACAGCTATCAGAACTTTGCTGTGAAATTTTATCTGTGCTGTTTTTTATTGCATCATTGATATCCACAAACTGCTGTCTTGCTTTTATTATTTGCTTATAAATCTCATTTGCTTCAATTTCTCCTTGATCAAACTGATTACTCCAATTATAAACATTTTTGCAAAAATCATAATATTGAAAATAAAATTGTTTCAATTCAAAAACCGTTTCAATTTTGTTTATTGAAGTTTTTGACAATTTTGGTGCACTCACTTTCAAAAATTTTGCATTTGCAAAAGTGCCTGAAATATTTGAAACAACAGTTTGTGCTTCCAATTCAGAAAAATATGCATTAACAACAACCAATTTTGAATTTCCAACAGAATAAATCACTCCCGCTCCACCCAAATCATTAACTTTAACTGCAACTTCTTGAGCACGGCTTTGCAAAACATAACTGCCAGCATAAACAAAGAAAAAATGTTTTGCATCATATTTTTTATATTTTACTCCATTAGAAAACACAGACACAATTAACACAACAATCAACACAAAAACCAAAACAATCAAAATTGCTTTATTTTTTGCAGGTTTGTTTTGCTTATATGATCCATAAATTGATGTCAGTCTTTTGCTCAAAACAGCACTCTCCAATTATATAATTAAGTTAGTAATACTTTATGCAAAAACGAAATTAATAATGATTGTCAGTTGTCATGAAAAAACAAATACAGCAATTTTTCATGATAATTCGCTCATTTATTTAAGAAGCAATAGGTATTCAAAGATTTACAATATAACAAAGGAGACAATATATGAAACTAAAACCACTTTTTGACAGAGTTCTTATTCTTCCAACACCAGAAAAAGAAACAGCTAGTGGCCTTGCATTGCCTAACACTTCGGCAGAAAAACCGTTTTTAGGAAAAGTTGTTGCAATTGGTTCTGGAATTGACACAGAAGGAACAAAACATCAACTTCAAGTGAATGTTGGAGACAAAATTGTATATAGCAAATATGGTGGAACACCAATTATTGTAGACAAAACTGAATATGTGATTATGCGACAAGCAGACATTTTAGCAATTTATGGAGAATAACAAATGAAAGAAATAATCAGTGGCGAAATTGCTCGCAAAAAATTAAAAATTGGTGTGGACAAACTTGCAAATGTTGTGGCTTCTACACTTGGTCCAAAAGGCCGCAATGTTGTTTTGGAAAGAAAATACACCGCCCCACTAATCACAAACGACGGTGTGACAATAGCAAAAGAAATTGAACTTTGCGATCCTTTTGAAAACTTGGGTGCGAACCTTATAAAACAAGTTAGCATTCAAACAAACAATGTTGCAGGAGACGGAACCACCACAGCTTGTGTTCTTGCTCAAAAAATTATAAACGAAGGTATCAAAAATATTGAAGCTGGGGCTAGTCCAAGTCACATAAAACAAGGATTAAACCTAGGGCTACAAACAATTAAAGAAACAATATTAAAAAACAGCCTCAAGGTTTCAACCAACGACGACATAAAAAACATTGCAACCATTTCTTCTGGTGACCAAACTGTTGGAAACTTAATTGCAGAAGCAATTAGCAAAGTTGGCACAAACGGAATAATTTCTTTAGAAGAAGGCAAACAAACACAAACAATGTTAAAACTTGTTGAGGGTTTAGAATTTGACAGAGGATTTGTTTCGCCATATATGGCAACAGACCAAGAAAAACTTATTGCAGAACTTGTCAATGCTAAAGTTTTGGTATGTGCTGACAAAATCAACAGTGTCAATCAAGTTTTGCCAATTCTTGAAGTTTGCAATCAGCATAGCATTCCACTATTGATTATTGCTGAAGATTTTGAACAAGAAGTCATAACAATGCTTGTTGTTAACAAGCTCAGAGGAAACTTGAATGTAGTAGCTGTCAAAGCTCCATCTTTTGCAGATAAAAGAAGACAAATTTTAGAAGATATCTGTGCTATTTCTGGTGCAACTTTGTTTTCAAACACTCTCAACAACTATCTTTCTGATACAAAAATTGAAGATCTTGGTGAGGTTTCTAAAATTGTTGTATCTGCAAATCAAACAACACTTATTGATCCAAAAATAAGCAAAGAACAAACAAGTCAATACATTTCAAACCTTCAACATCAGTTGTCTATTGAAGAAGATCCTATCAAAAAAGAAACCCTGTCTAACAGAATTGCAAAATTAACTGGTTCAGTTGCAGTTATTAGTGTAGGAGCTCCGACCGAAGTTGAAATGAAAGAATTAAAACTCAGGGTTGAAGATGCCCTTTCTGCAACAAAAGCAGCAATTTCTCTTGGAGTTGTTGCTGGTGGTGGCACAGCACTATTGAATTGCACTAACCAACTAAAAGAACTATCAAACAACCTTTCATCAGACTTGAAAACGGGTGTAGAAATTTTGTTAAAAGCTGTTCAAGCACCGGTTAGACAAATCGCAAAAAATGCTTATGAAGACGACGGAGTGATCGTTAAAACAATCCTTGACAGCAACAATGCAAACTTTGGTTATAATGCTGCAACAGGCACATTTTGCAATATGTTCAGCGAAGGAATTATTGACCCAACAAAGGTCACCCTTTCTGCAATTGAAAATGCAATCAGTGTTGCAAGCACACTGCTCTCAACTGAAAGCCTAGTTGTTGAAAAGACAGAAAATATCAACAAATAACAGTCTCTTTAACAATTAGTTATTGACTTTGAAGTCCTTTTGTGATATATTTCTTCATGTATCAAATAAACAAAAGGTGAACAAAAATGAATAAAAAATTAATTACCGAAGCAACTGACACTCTAGATGCCATCAACAATAACTTAACAATTATTGGTGGACAATTATTGTTCAAAAGCATTGAACCAGACATTGCCCTAACACAAATTGGAAATTTGAAAAATTTCATGGATCAAGTGCTTGCAGACTTGAAAACTAATAACATTGATTATGAAAAAGACAAATCACTAAAAATCAGAATTCAAACAGTTAATAGAAACTTCACAACTGCAAGAAACTTTGCAAAAACCATTAGTCTAAACCAATCTGCAAAATAAAAACACACCTTCGGGTGTGTTTTTTTATACCAAATCTTTCATAATATCTGCCAAAGACTCTGTTGGGTTTAATGCCTCGTCAAAATCAAATGACTCTTTATTTTTCTTTTTAGATTTTTTAGTTGGTTTTGTTTCAACAGGTTTAACAGAATAAAACAATTCATTAAGTTTGTCAATAACCTCTTGTTTTTCTGCCTCGTTAAGTTCTTCTTGTTTCTTTTCTGAAACAACCCTGTTCACTTCAACCAAAATGCTTTGGTCGCTCTTTCTTGGGCGACCTCTTTTTCTTGTCACACTTTCACCAATTTTAAGTTTGAACTCACTCATCAATTTATTAAATCTGTCATCAAGATCACTTTTCACTGCATTATCAACAGAAATACGAGTTTTTTCTGAGATATAATTTTTTTCTGCATCAGACAATGGCTTTCTATCTTCGATATATTCTCCCAAATGAGACAAAGTGTTTATTGTGGCTTTCAAATCTTCATTGAAGCTTTCAAGAAGTTCTCTGTCTGAAGCATCAAGTTTGTCAAACAAAGCACTATATCTTTCACTCAATCTAGTTAATCGATCAATTTCAATAGCACAACGAGATTTTGTGATATTTTGAATATACTTATTTTTTCTTTCTTCCAAAGTTAAAGCTCTGGCTGAAGCCTTGTCTTTTCTTTTTAGTGCAGCAAGTTCAGAGCTTAATTTTTCATTTTCTTTTTTTAACAAATCAATTCGTTCTTTTTGTTTGCTAGCATTGATTTCACTTTCAGTCATGAGTTTTGTCACATATTCTTCAAGTTCTCTAGCTGTGTATTTCTTCTCTGCCACTCTTTAACTCCTTTTTTTGTTTTACAGTTTTAATTGTTAGACAAACCAAAATTGCAACACCAATCACAATAAAAATTCCACTAACAAGTGAAGACACCGGAACACTTCCCCACTTTAAGATATATGCAGCCTGTCTTCTTCCTTCCAAAATTAATCTGACAGTTCCATAATAAGTCAAATATATGCCAGTTGCCCAACCTGATTTTTTTGTTTTTAGATAAACAATCAAAATAACAATAAACCCAATTAAAGATAACACTGATTCATAGAAAAACAAAGCCTCATACCATGTTCCACCAATTTGCACACCAAAAGGAAAAAATTGTAAAGATTGATTTGTTATTTCCATTCCATAAACTTCATTGTTGAAATAATTTCCCCAACGGCCAAGGCTTTGCCCAAGCAATAAAACACTTGTTATGATATCTGCAATGTGCAAAAATGATTTTTTCTTAATAAGCTTATAAATCAATGCACCAAGTGCTCCACCAATGATTGCACCAATGATGCTCATTCCACCAGTTCTAAAGTTGAAATAATCGGCAAGTGTTAATCCGTCTTCAAAAATAACAGAAAACAATCTTGCACACAAAATCCCAGCTGGAACAATAGACAAAAAGATTTCGAAAGGTTCTGATGTTTCAATTTTTTTTGGTTTTGCAAGCAAAAAAGCCACAATCAAACATGCTAAAATTGAAAGTGACATAATTAGCCCATAATAATAAACATCTACACCAAAAATTGTGAATGCAACTCTGCTTAAAATATTCATGCTTTTATTATAGTATAAATCAAAGGTCAAATCAACCTAAAATCAAATTTAGACAAAAAAAGATAAGCCTTAAAGGCTTATCTTAAAAATTATCTACCGTTGCTGTTTTGGTCTTCTTCTTTTCCAGCTTCTTGTTCTGGAGCTTGAGTATAACCTTCATTTTCGTCAGCCACAGGTTTATTTGTTTCTTCATTAACAACTTCATCTTCTGTGATTTCTGGAGCTTGTGAGTCCGAATTTTCAAGATGTTCTTGAACCAATTCCCATGCTTCATTCAATGTATCTACAGAACTTACATCATAGCCTAAATCAGCAAGATATTGTTTCATAGATTCAAAAGAAAGAACACTTTCATTAGAAACTTTTTCAACTTTTTTAATAAGTGCATTAACTGATTCTTCCAAGCTTGATTCGTCATGAGCAGGAACTTCAGAAACACCCCATTCACCAAGAGTTTCATCAACTTGATCAATCACATCAATTGCTTCGTTAACAGATTTAAGCATAGCTGCTGCATTTTTTTCCATTCCAGCAATTGCATTTTGATATGCTTTTTCAGCTTCTTCAATTGTGTCAAAGTCTTGAGTCACACCAACTTCTTCCAAAATAACATTGTTATATTTATCTAGAACTGCTTTTTGAACAGCTTCTGCAGTTGATGTTTGGTTGTTTGCAACAACATCTTCAATAACTTTGTCAAGGTCCAAACCTTTTAGATAGTCAATAGCATCGTCAACACTTGTGAATGGTTCAGCTGAACTGTCAAGATCAGTCAAAATTGAATTTGCTGCATCAATTGTATCTTGTCTTTCATCCATGATTTCTTGTTGAGCAACTGCAATTGCTGCAAGAACTTCTTCTGCTGACTCATATGTTTTATTTTCACCATTAAGTGCATTTACAACTTCAACCAATCCACCAAATAGTTGATCATTTAGGGCTTGAATTTCAGCTTGAGCTTCTGGAACATAAACATTTACATAGCCTTGAACAAATGTATATGCATCTGTGATTGAAGCAAAATAAGATAAGTCAAGTGTTTCAGAAGAATCTGAGTTTAGAAGTTTTTGAATTCCTTCTTCTGAAAGATTTGCAACATATGATGCATAAGTATCATTTTCATCAATATTGCTGAATGAAACAATTTGTGTTGGGTTTGCAGGATCATTAAGTTTCAAAATGCTTTCTGGAATGTTAAAGCTCATAAGAGTTTGATTTAGTTGGGTTTCATAAGCTTTAACTGCTTTTTGAGCTTCTGTTGCAGTAGATTCAGCAGCAACTTTATCTGAAACAATTTGATTGTAATCATCAATAGGAACATAATTTTCATCAACATAAGATTGAGTATACATT
>JAZNPU010000017.1:0-3777 GCA_045589795.1 Clostridia bacterium | reverse complement strand
GCTGTTGAAGTTGTATACACTCAACTGCATGCTGGTGGAAAATTCAATAACGAAAACTATGCCTTTTCTGGTGGTTTGCACGGTGTTGGTGCTTCAGTTGTTAATGCCCTTTCTAGATGGCTAACTGTTGAAGTTCAAAGAGGTGGCAAAAAATATATTCAAGAGTTTGAAAGCAAAGAAGTGAAAAAAGGCAAAATTGCTGGTGGTGTTCCAAAAGCTCCTCTTGCTATGGTTGGAAAAAGTGTTCAAACTGGAACCAAGGTGACTTTCTTGCCAGATGATAGAATTTTTGAAACCATTGATTTTGACTATAACACAATCAAAAAACACATCAAGGAACAAGCCTTTTTGAATAAGGGTTTAGAGATTTGTTTAATTGATGCTCGAACATCAGAAAGCGAAGCAACTGTTAAAAGTTATAAATATGATGGCGGAATTAAAGACTTTGTTAAGTATTTGACAGAAAGCAAATCTAAACTTTATGACGAACCAATCTATTTTTCAGAATCTTCTGGTGGAATCAAAGTTGAAGTTGCAATTTGTCACACAGATGAATATGTAGACAACATTTTCAGCTATGTCAACAACATCAATACAAGCGAGGGTGGAACAGACGAAGTTGGTTTCAAAAGTGCCATCACTAAAGTGTTTAACGACTTGGCAAGAAAAAATGGAGCATTAAAAGAAAAAGATGCAAATTTTATGGGTGAAGACTTCCGTGAAGGCTTATGTGCAATAATTAGCATCAAAATGAAAAATGTTCAGTTTGAAGGCCAAACAAAATCAAAACTTGGAAACCCTGAAGCTCGTCCGGCTGTTGAAGCAGTTGTAATCAGTGAACTTACAAACTATTTCAACGGAAGAGGAACTGGTAAAGTCCTAAACATTATATTAGAGAAAGCACAAGGTGCTGCAAAAGTAAGAGAAGCTGGTAGAAAAGCTAAAGAAATTGCCCGACAAACAAACAGCCTAGACAACACCAACAATTTGGTTGGTAAATTGGCTGCTTGCTCAGGAAAAAACTATGCAAACAACGAGTTGTTTATTGTTGAGGGTAATTCTGCGGGTGGATCTGCAAAACAAGCCAGAGACAGACATTTTCAGGCTGTGTTGCCACTAAGAGGTAAGCCTTTGAATGTTGAAAAGAAAAGATTAGAGCAAGTTCTTCAAAATGAAGAATTCCGAACAATCATTTCAGCTCTTGGTGCAGGTATTGGAGAAAAGTTCAATCTAGACAATTTGAAATATCACAAAGTTATCATTCTTGCCGATGCTGACCAAGACGGTGCACACATTCGTGCAATTTTGTTAACATTCTTCTATCGCTACATGAGAGAACTTATCACTGAAGGGCATGTTTATATTGGAATGCCTCCACTATACAAAATCAGAAAAAAAGATATGGTAGAATATGTTTATAGCGATGCCGAAATTGAAGATGCAATCAAAAGATTTGGCTCAAACTATAAACTCAGCAGATATAAAGGTCTTGGAGAAATGAATGCTGACGAACTTGCAGCAACAACCCTAGACCCAAAAGAACGAACCTTAATGAGAGTTTCAATTGAAGATGCAGCAGAAGCAGAAAGACTCATTGCAACACTTATGGGTGATAACATTGATGCAAGAAAACAATACATCAGTGAAAATGCAAACTTTAACAAAGTTGACACAGCAATGAACCTCTTTAAGAAAAAATAAAAATACAAGGATAAATTATGGCTAAAAACGAAGAAATTTTATACGGTAAAAACATATTAAACAAAAGTGTAGACGAAGTTATGCACGAGTCTATGATGCCTTATTCAGAGCATGTTATTTTGGATCGTGCATTGCCAAGAGTTGAAGATGGCTTAAAACCTGTTCAAAGAAGAATTTTATATACTCTTGATCAACTTGGCATTACACCTGACAAAGATTTCAAAAAATCTGCTCGTATTGTTGGTGAATGTTTGGGTAAGTATCACCCACATGGAGACACTTCTGTTTATGATGCAATGGTTCGTTTGGCACAAACTTTCAACATGCGAATGACTTTGGTTGATGGACAAGGAAACTTTGGTTCTGTTGATGGCGATGATGCAGCTGCCATGAGATACACCGAAGCAAAAATGGCTCCTTTGGCACTAGAAATGTTGAGAGATCTAGAAAAAAACACTGTTGATTGGCAACTAAACTTTGACGACACATTGCAAGAGCCAGTCACACTTCCTGCAAGGTATCCAAACTTGCTTGTTAATGGTGCAAGTGGAATTGCCGTTGGATTAGCCACAAACATTCCAACACATAACTTGGCAGAAGTTATTAATGGTGCAGTTGCTTTGATCGACAATAGAAACATCTCAACAGCTGAACTTATGAAATATATCAAAGCCCCAGACTTTCCAACTGGAGGATATATTATTGCTGGAGAAGAACTTAAGCAAGCTTATGAAACAGGCCGTGGAAAAATTTATTTAAGAGCCAAAATTCACATTGAAACAGCAAGCAATGGTGCACCTGTGATTGTTATCACAGAATTGCCTTATCAAGTTAACAAGGCAAAACTTTTGCAACGAATTGTTGAACTAAAAGATATCAAAAAAGAACAATTTGCTGGAATTGGTGAAGTTTATGACGAAACCGATAAATCAGGAATGAGAGCAATTGTTAAACTTAAAAAAGATGCCGATGTTAAGAAAGTTTTAGATTTGCTTTTCAAATATACCGATTTGCAAATTTCGTTTGGTATCAACATGGTTGCCATTGCAGAGGGCAGACCTCAACTTATGGGCATCAAAAAAATGCTTAACTATTATGTTGATTATCAAAGAGAAGTTGTTTACAGAAAAACAAAATTTGAACTTGATGCAGCAAAAGAAAGAGAGCATATTCTAAAAGGTCTTATTGTTGCTGTTAGAAACATTGACGAAGTGGTTGCAATTATCAAAAGAAGTGCAAACACAACCGAAGCAAAACAAAAATTAAGAGAAAGATTTGAACTTTCAGACAGACAAGCTCAAGCAATTTTGGATATGAGACTTGCAAGACTCACTAGCCTTGAAGTTTATAAACTTGAACAAGAACTTTTGGAAGTTCAAGAGCTTATCACAAGACTTTCTGCAATTGTTGGCAGCAAAAAATTGCAATTTGAACTTGTTAAAGAAGATTTGCAAGAAATCAAAAAGAGATACAAAGATGCTCGTAGATCAGAAGTTATTGATTCTGTTGAAGATTATCAACTTAATGCTCCAACAGCTGCAACAAATGGTCCTGCAGAAAAAGTGGTTGTTTGTGTGACAGCCAGTGGAACAGTTAAATCTGTTAATGCAAAGAAATTTGCGGGAGCAAGCAAATCGTGGACAGAAAGGTCTGGTTTGCACGAAGTGATTGTTAGCAAAGCTGAAACAATGAGTGATAAACCTGTGTTATTGTTTACAAACCTAGGCAATGCAATCAAGCTTGAAACTAGTGAACTACCACCTGCCAACTATAAAGACAAAGGTGTCAACCTTTCAAAAACAGTTAAAGGTCTTACTGCAAACGAAATTCCAGTTGCTGTTGTTGCTTGCCCAACAGAAGAAAGCACTGGTGAGTTATTATTCTTCACAAAAATGGGCATGATAAAGAAAACCAGCCTAAACGAATACACACTTCTTAAGAGTTTCTATCAAGCATTAAAACTTAAAGAGGGCGATGAACTTATTAAGGTTGAAGCAGACAAAGAAAACACAAGTTTGTTGTTTGTTTCAAAACTTGGAATGAGCCTCAATGCTGAAAAATCAGATATTCCTGTTC
>JAZNPU010000016.1:0-3605 GCA_045589795.1 Clostridia bacterium | reverse complement strand
CTCTTAAAGCAGCACCGCACACTGGGCAATTGGTTGGTTTTTGAATGGTTTTACTTGTTGGATAAGTTTGAGCAACAGCCAAAATTTCAGGAATAACCTCGTTGCTTCTTCTAATGAACACATCATCACCAATTTTAACTTTTTTGCGAAGTATGTCATTATAGTTATTCAGTGTTGCCCTTTTAACAGTCACCCCACAAAGTTCAGTTGCTTCAAGTTCTGCAACAGGTGTCAACTTTCCAGTTCTTCCAATTTGCCATGTTATGTCCATAAGCTTTGTGCTGGTTTCTTCAGCATCAAATTTATAAGCCAGCATGCTTCTAGGAAATTTTGCAGTGAAGCCAAGTTCTTCTTGAACAGCCCTATCATTCACCTTAATGACCAAGCCATCAATCAAATAATCAATAACATGTCTGTTATTATCTTCAATTTCAATAATTTTTGCTATGTCATCAATAGTTGAAACAAGTTTGAAAAACTTTTCAACTAAAAAGTTTTGATCAATCAAAAATTTATGAATTTTTTCTTGAGTATCAAAAACCTCATTTTCACTATAATTTATGTTATAAGCAAATAAATCAAGGTTTCTGCTGGCTGTCACTTTAGGATCAAGATTTCTTAGTGCTCCAGCTGCTGCATTTCTAGCATTTTTAAGTTTATCTTCTGTTGATTTATTATATTGTTCAAGTTCACTGAGTTTCATAATAACTTCGCCTTGAACAACAATGGTATCTTTACAATCAATGCTTAGTGGCAAAGAACGAATCGTTTTTGCTTGCAGTGTCACATCTTCACCAACTTCGCCATTACCACGAGTTAAAGCTTGCACCATAACACCATTTTGATAAAGCACTGCAATTGGCAAACCGTCGAACTTATATTCAACACTAAACTTTTGATCAAAATCTTGAATGTTTTGATTGCGAACAAGCCATGCTTGGATTTCTTCAAGAGATTGGGCTTTATCCAAACTATAAAGTTTTGCTTTATGTGGCACCTTAACAAATTTATCAAGGGCATCGCCTCCAATTTTTTGACTTGGACTATTTGGCAAAACAATTCCAGTTTGTGCTTCCAATTCCAAAAGTTGGTTATAAAGCTTATCCCATTGCTTATCACTCATGATTGGATTATCATTCACATAATAAGCAATGCTAGCATTATTTATAACTTCGCAAAGTTCTTTCATTTTCTTAATTTTATTGTCCACAAAGAATCTCCTTATTTTTTGTGTTAATTAATAATTTCCAATTTTGCATATTTCAAAGACAAAGTTTTAACTCCAACAGAGTCAAAATTCACTGTCACAAATCCACCTGCAAAATCTGTCACTTCAATTGTGACAACTCCATCTCCAAAATGTGGGTGACGAACTTTTGTTCCTCTTTTGTAATCTCCATAGTTAATTTTTGGTTTTTGAGTTCCCTCAAGCATGCTCATTGGAATTGAACTTTGAGGTTTGTTAACCCCTGAAACATTCACGACATTTATTTTGCTTGCAAGGTTATAGTCCATAGCACTTTTTCTTGAATAGTCAACTGTTTCAATATCAGCTGTTGTGAGTTTCTTTGGAGCTTCGCAAAGTTCATTTAAGAACCTAGATGGTGTTGTGTATTCTAAACACTTTTTTTCAAAACTAAATCTTGTTCTAGCTCTAGTCAAATATAGCCTTTCTTTTGCTCTTGTTATTGCAACATACATCAATCTTCGTTCTTCTTCAAGGTCATTAGCATTTGGGCTTGTTATTGCTCTTGCCAATGGAAAAAGACCATCATTTAATCCAATAATAAACACCACTTTGAACTCAAGTCCCTTTGCAGCATGCACGGTTATAACACTTGCAAAATCATCTTCGTCATTCATGCTGTCAATATCCCTCATAAGAGTGATTCCTTGCAAAAATTCTTCAAGATCAGCCATTGTGTTATTATCAGAATATTCCTTAACACTAAGCAAAAAGTCGTCAATGTTGAGCAATCGGTTTTCGTCTTCTTCAGTCTTTTTGCCAATTGCTTCTTTTATGCCAACTCGTTTGATTACATATTCTGCCAATTCATACAGTGGCAAAACTTCTTTTTGAGCCCTAAGATCTTCAAACAAAATCCGAACTTGATCAAGCTTTTTAGATAACACACCTTGGGTTTTTGTTGGATCCATAACAACATCCATAATGGAACAACCATGAATTTCAGCAATTTCAGAAATGTTTTCCATTGCAACATCTCCAATGCCTTTCTTTGGGAAACCAAGCATTCTTATTGCGGCTTCGTCATCTTTTGGGTTAGATAGCAACTTAAGATAACTCAAAGTATCCTTAATTTCTTTTCTTTCAAAGAATTTGTGTCCCCCATAAACTTTATATGGAATGTTATACATCAAGAGTTTTTCTTCAATAAGCCTACTCATTGAGTTGACTCTCATTAAAATTGCAAAATCCTTATATGAATAATTGCCATATGTGACAAGATTGTTTATACAATCAGCAACATATTCAGCCTCTTCAGTTTCGTTATAACTCGAATATTCCTCAACTCTTGCACCATCTGGATTGCTTGTCCACAAGTTTTTATCTAGCCTGTTAAGGTTTCTTTTAATCAAAAAGTTAGCTTTTTCCAAAATTTGTTTTGTTGAGCGATAATTTTGTTCTAGTTTGAAAACTTGCACAGGCTTAAAATCTCTTGTAAATGCCAAAACATTTCCACTTTCGGCACCTCTCCAAGAGTATATGCATTGATCTTCGTCACCAACAACAAAAATATTGTTATACTTTTTAGCCAGCAGCTGAATTAAACGATATTGTGCATAGTTTGTGTCTTGAAATTCATCAATGTGAATATATTTGAAACGATTTTGATACATCTCCAAAATTTCTGGATGTTCTGTAAAAAGCAAATATGTTTTTGAAAGCAAATCATCAAAATCAAGACAGTTAGATTTTTTTAATTCTTTTTCGTATTGTTCAAAAGTGTCAATAATAACATCTCTTTTAAAAGATCTTTCCATGTTTTCGCCATATTCTTCTGGCAAAAGCAAATGGTTTTTTGCATTTGAGATGTGATACCCAACGGTATCAACATTAACATTTGTATTTTTTGTTTCTAAAATTCGCTTAATGACCCTGTCCTTTTCTGTGTCACCATAAATGGTAAAGTTTCGGTCATAACCAATTTCTTCTGCATGTCTTCTTAAAATTCTAGTGCACATTGCATGGAATGTACAAATCCAGCTATCAGATGCAGAATCAACCATTCTTTCAATTCTTTCTTTCATTTCTCCAGCAGCTTTGTTTGTGAAAGTGATTGCCAAAATATTATATGCTGGCACTCCAACCTCATCAATCAAATAAGCAATTCTGTGAGTAAGCATTCTTGTTTTGCCACTACCAGCTCCTGCAGTTACCAAAACAGCACCTTGAGTGACTGCTGCAGGTGCTTTTTGTTCATCATTCAAATTATCCAAAATAGTGTTAGCCATGTTTTAACCCTTATACTTAATAAGTATAACACAGCCCACCATTTTTTCAAAGTGAAATTTTACATTTCACCTATATCATCTCAGCATCTTGATTCAACAAATTGTTTGAAACGAAGTCGGAGGCCAAGCGG
>JAZNPU010000015.1:0-1680 GCA_045589795.1 Clostridia bacterium | reverse complement strand
TTTTAGTTTATTATTAAAGGTGGAAGTATGAAAATTATTATCGATGCATTTGGTGGAGATCATTCTCCAGAGGAAATTGTTAAGGGAGCAATCACAAGTGCAAACTTGCTTGACGATGTGACTGTTGTTTTGACAGGTGCTGCAGACAAAATCAATGCGGTGTTAATGGAATATGGTTATGTTGGCAACAAAATTGAAGTTGTTGATGCTCCAGAAGTTATCACGAATGATGAAAGCCCAACAGCTGCAATTCGTCAAAAAAAGAATAGTAGCTTGGTTGTTGGTCTTGACATGCTAAAATCTGATCCTGATGCAGTTGGATTTATTAGTGCTGGCAGCACTGGTGCAGTTTTAACTGGAGCAACTTTCCGTGTGGGAAGAATCAAAGGTGTTAAACGACCAGCAACAGCTCCTGTTTTACCAAACTTAAAAGGTGGAAAAACTTTGCTTATTGACAGTGGCTCCAATGTTGACTGCAAAGCTGAATATTTAGCTCAATTCGCGGTTATGGGAAGTGAATACATGAAATGCATGTATGGCATTGAAAACCCTAGAGTTGCACTTGTTTGTGTTGGAACCGAGGATCACAAAGGTAATGCTTTGACTCACGAAGCATTTGAAATTTTGAAAAATATGCCAAACATAAACTTTGTGGGAAACATGGAAGCAAGAGATGCACTTTCTGGCAACTATGATGTTTTGGTTTGTGATGGTTTTGTTGGAAACACATTGCTTAAATCAACTGAAGGTGCCATTGATGCAATGAACAAAATGCTAAAAGAAGAAATTTATGGCCTTGGATTAAGAGGAAAAATTGGCTATTTGTTTTTGAAAAAAGCATTTAAGAAATTAAAACAAAGAATGAATTATACTTCAGTTGGCGGAGCTGCATTCCTTGGGGTTGAAAAACTTGTAGTCAAATCTCATGGATCAAGTAATGCAGAAACAATTTATAGTTGTGTGAAGCAAGTTCAATCTTTGGCAAAAGCAAATATGGTTGAAAACCTAAAAAAGAGCTTGGCTGTTTTGAACAAAGAAGGCGAAGCTGATGAATAATTTTAAGACTGTTGAAAAAATTATTGATTATCAGTTCAAAGATAAAAAATTATTGACCACAGCTTTTGTGCATCCAAGTTATGCAAACGAAAAGAAGATCGAAAGTAATCAAAGGTTAGAATATTTGGGTGATGCGGTTTTGGAGCTTATTGTTTCAGATAAACTCTTTAAGCTTTTTAACTTAAGCGAAGGAGAGCTCACAAAATACCGAGCAAGTTTGGTTAATGAGTCTTCGCTAGCATTTATTGTTGATGAACTTGGTTTGGATCAATATTTGCTTAAAGGCAAAGGCGAAAAACGAAATGGTGTTGAAAGCAAAGCAATCAAATGCGATTTGTTTGAAGCAATTGTTGGGGCAATTTATTTAGATGGTGGATTTGAAACTGCACAAAAGTTTGTTTTGTCAGTTTTGTGTGTTCCAATTGAGAAACTGCAGACAGAAGGATTGCAAAACAATGCAAAATCGTTTTTGCAAGAAATGCTTAAAGGTCAAAAAATTATTTATTCAACAACCAAACATGGCGAAAGCCATAGCCCAACATATAAAAGCACAGTTATGTTAGATGGCAAATGTATGGGATTTGGTGAAGGAACAAATAAAAAATCTGCCGAACAAATGGCAGC
>JAZNPU010000014.1:0-2535 GCA_045589795.1 Clostridia bacterium | reverse complement strand
ACAACTCCAGATGATTATGACTTAATAGCAACAGGAGATTTAGGTAAGTTTGGAAGTGATATTTTCAGAGACATGATTCAGCGAAATGGCTATGATATTGGAAACAATTATATTGATTGTGGTCATATGATATATTCCAGCACTCAAGAGTGTATGCAAGGTGGAAGTGGTGCTGGATGCAGTGCGAGTGTGTTTGCAACATATATTTATCAAAATCTTAAAAACAAAAAATTTAAGAAAATCTTGTTATTGGCAACTGGTGCTTTAATGAGCACAACAACAAATCAGCAAGGAGATTCAATTCCAGCTGTGTCGCATTTAATTTTGGTGGAGGAATAAAATGGAAGCAATATTGATGTATGTCAAAGCATTTGCAGTGGGAGGTTTGATTTGCTTAATTGCTGAACTGATTTTGATAAAAACAAAAATCACACCTGCCAGAATTCTCGTTATTTTTTTGATGGTTGGAGCAGTGCTAGGTGGATTTAATTTGTGGTCTTATGTTGTTGAGTGGGCAGGAGCTGGAGCAACACTACCAATTATAGGCTTTGGAAATTCACTTGCAAAAGGAGCTATCGCTGGTGCTGCTAGCGGTGGATTTTTTGGAGCACTCGGTGGTGGACTTATTGCCACAAGTGCTGGCATATCAGTGAGCATTGGTTTGAGTTATTTGGTGTGCTTTTTTACCCATAGCAGAACAAAAAAAAATTAAGCATATCCGTCAGTTTTGCACATATAATTTAGTGTGAGAAACTCAAAAAATAAAAATTATCGATCAAGATTTATTTTTATAAATTTCAGAAAAAAGCACAAATTTATACGGTTTTTTCTGTTTTTAAGCTGCATTTTTGCAGTTTTTATTTTATATTTGCAATTTTTAGTGACTCCCTTGATTGTAGAAACATGCAATGCTTCAGTGAAGGTTTCTGCAACAAAATGCATTAACTATGCCATTGCTCAAGCAATGAATCAAAACATTTCTTATGACGACTTAATTAACATTGTAAAAGACTCAAATGGAAACATAAACATGATTCAAGCAAACTCTGTTCAGATAAACATTTTAAGTAAATTCATCAATAAAGTTGCCATTGCAGAACTATCAAAATTTTCAAACAATGCATTGCAAATTCCTCTTGGGGCATTTAGTGGAATTTCTGTTTTTGCAGGTTTTGGCCCAATGGTCAGCATTGAAATTTTTCCTTATGGAGATGTTCATTGTTCGTTCATTAGTGAGTTTAGCAGTGCTGGTATCAACCAAACAATTCATAAAATTTATTTGTCCGTTGACACAAACATAAGGGTGGTTCTTCCAACCAAAACAGTGTCAGTTAAAAATGCTGGTCAAGTTGTTTTATGCGAAAGTTTAATTGTTGGTGCAATTCCTGAAGTGTATTTACAAAGTGGAAAACTTTCAGAAATGCTTGATTTGATTCCAAATTAGCAAATGTGTCACTTGACAAATGTCTATTATTTTGGCATAATTTTTTTATGGAAAAAATTATTTATTTAGACAATGCTGCAACAACAAAACCGTTCAATGAAATGAGTAAAATTTATCAAGATTACATGGTTGATTTTTTCAATCCAAGTTCGGTTTATGACCCAGCAATTTCAATCAGAAAAAAAATAGAACTAGCTCGCAAATCAATTTGTGAAGCTTTGCATGGAGAACATGGAAGTGTGATATTCACAAGTGGAGCAACCGAAGCAGACAACTTGGCTCTATCTTGTTTCAAACCAAGACAAGGGGTAAGCCTTGCTATTTTTGCAGGAGAACATCCTGCAGTTTTTCATAAAGCAAAAGCTTTTGAAAATGCTGGTGCAAAAGTGATATATCTTCCTGTTGGCAAAAACGGAACATTAGATAAAGTTGAAGATTTTGTTGATAGTTCAGTTGCTTTTGTTTCTGTTATGCATGTTTCAAATGAAACAGGAGCAATAAACGACATTGCAAACATTTGCAAATCAATCAAAAAAATTAGTCCTAAAGCTATTGTGCATGTTGATGGTGTTCAGGCTGTTGGAAAAATTCCAGTAAATTTGAGAGCATTGGGTGTCGACATGTATACAATTTCTGCTCACAAAATTCATGGTCCTAAAGGCATTGGTGCATTGTGGGTTAAAAACGGGATCAATGTTAGTCCTGCAGTTTTTGGTGGTGGACAAGAAAAAGGTTTTAGAAGTGGAACAGAAAATGTTGCTGGAATTTTGAGTTTGGAATATGCAATAAAAAAAGTGACGGCAGAACTAAATCGAAACAGCAGTATTGTTTCAGAGTATCGCAGTTCATTAATTGATAGACTAAGAAACGAAGGTCTATCTTTTGATGTCAATGGTGAAGGTTCGCCATATATTTTGAATTTGACATTTGAAAATATTCGTGGGGAAGTTTTGTTGCACACACTTGAAAAACATAAAATTTATGTTGCAACAGGAAGTGCTTGCTCAAGCAAAAAGCCAGAAAACCGAATGCTTAAAGGCATGGGCAAAATAGATAGCCAAATTCAAGAAGTCGGAGGCCAAGCGGTCTTA
>JAZNPU010000013.1:0-3019 GCA_045589795.1 Clostridia bacterium | reverse complement strand
TTCCTCTTTCAACATTGAAGATTGCATATTTAACATAGTTAACAGCATTTGTGTTTCCTGTCACAGTGATGTTGAAGTCGATTGTTGCAACTGAATCAGTGTCATTTTGAACAGTGACTTTAACAAGTTTGATGTTTTCTGGCAACATTTCATCAGCATACAAAATTTCTTCGTATGAGTTTACATAAACCGCTTCGCTAACATTGCCGTTGAATGAGCTTACTGGGTTAAATACAATTTCTTGGCTACCTACTACTGAAGAATTTGAAACTTTGTATGAAATTTCAGCTAAACCAACAGCAGCAACAGGATCAGCAAGAGCGAATGCAACACCCAATGAAATTGTTAGACTAGCAACAAATGCTACAACACTTGTTATAAACATTGCGATAAGTTTTTTCTCTTTCATAATCTTTCCTTCCTTTGTAAACAACCCTTTCTTTTGTTTACAGCTAAATTATATAACAAAGTTATATGGTTGTCAATAATATTTTTTCAAAATAAATTTTATACTAGATATACAAATCGCTGCAATCCCAGAAAATATGGGCACTGCAGCATTTCAAAAAAATTGCAAATTTTTCAAAATATTTTTACAAGTTTGCAGCAAATGGCTATTTTTAAGCGGTTTTTCACACCTGTTTAGCTATAAAATCTGCAAATTTTATATTCTGCCACATGTAATTTTGAGTCGCAATGATTAAATCAAGAGTTTTTTACGATATCAATCTTTTTATCCCAATACAATTCTTTATACATTCTTCTGAGCTTAATAACCCTGTTGATCTTAACCTTTCGTCTCGCGAGAACTCTACCACCATTAACTTTTGCTTTGCGATATACTCCCCTCCAAAGCAAGAAACTATACGAGTTGTTAAACACACAAGACATATAAACTACAATTTGAACAAGAGCTTCTGGATTGCTTGGCATTTGAATTAGTGTGCTGATCCAAAGAGATAACGAAATAAAGTTTCCTATTAAACTGACAACATATGATTCCATATATCTTTGACCATTGAGTGTTTTTGAGATGATTCCAATAGCAAATGAAATTGTTGAAATAATGAGCGAAGTTGTGCCTAGAAACTCCAAGAAGAAATATCCAGCAACGGCAGCTACTAAGAATATCAAAACATAGAACAATGCTGATTTTGCATTTAGCCTTTTAACTTCAATTGATGCTTTTTTGCCTGTTGATTGTGATTTGATGTTTTTAGACCAAGAAATGATAGCAACAATATTAAGTGGAATATTGATTGCTGCCATTTTGATAACTTCACCCCAAAGTCCAGTTCTTGAACAAATTAGGATATATATCAAGCAGTCTAGAATACCAATCCAAATTCCAATAACCTTACCTCTGGATACAAGGTCAATATTGATCATTAAAACAAACAATTCAATAACTGAAAGCCAACCTGCTGGATTGATAAACAAACTAGATACTCCCAGCAAGCCAAAAATTATATACCACCAAAAACGAAATGTGTTTTCTTTTCTTATGGTGTTTAGAACTTGAATTCTATCCACACCTTCGCCATAGATGGCAGAAAATCGCACGGCAGAATTAATTCCCAGATTGCCTGTCACATTGCCGCGGATTAAATGCCTTGCATAGTTATCTGAATATGTGTTTTTTGAATAATGTTTTGTCATATGATTCTTCTTTCTTTTATTTTTCTATTAAATTGGTTAAGTTGTTTGTGTAGTAAATGTTAAGTTTATGAAGTGCTCTTGTGCACACAACATAGAACAAGTTTGTTTCCCTTTTTGTATATTGTTGGTCATTTGCATCAGACACAAGCACAGCATCAAACTCAAGACCCTTTGTTAGGTAAGATGGAATAACCATAACCCTATCTGACAAATAAGCCTTGTCTTTCTTTGAAATAATCTTTACATGGTTTGCTTTTTTCATTTCTGCAACCACATCTTTATATCTGTTTGCTTCAGCTTGATTTTTTGTGACAATTGCAACAGAGTTATATTGCTTTTTAAGTTTTAGAGCTTGCTCCAAAACATAGTGCATTGGCTTGTCTCCAAGTTTTTTAATTAAAACAGCATCACCATGTCTGTCTATTTGATTGTATAGTGGACTATCTGCAAAAATCTTTTTAGCAAATGTATTGATTTCCACAGTTGATCTATATGTTTTACTTAAGTAGTTATGTTCAACTCTTGGCATTTCCCTAGGTTCACTTAAGACATTCACAGCACCGTCATAATTGTTATAGCTTGAAAATGGCATAATGCATTGGTTTTGATCACCCAAAAGGGTTATATTTGCCCCACTGAATAGTCCCGCCAAAATCTTGTATTGCATGAGTGAATAATCCTGAGCTTCATCAATGATAACAAACTTGATTTTCTTTTGAGCTACAGAACCCACTAGCCTATTTTTGAGATATAGATAACCACAAACATCTTCATAAGGAATATTACCCTTTGCAAGGTTTGCACTTGTGTAGTTAAATATTTCGTCAAGTTCTTTAATTGTTAATCGGTTAGCTTTTGGAACACCTGTTGAGTTGTAGATATCCACAACCAAGGAAACAAATCTATCTCTGTCTGAATAAAGCGAGTTATAAATTTCTTTTGGTTTGATTTTTTCAATCTGCAAAGACTTCTTTAGTTTGGCATTTGCTGATTGATTTTTTTGCATCTTAATACTGGTGTGCAAAATGATTTTGTCAACTAGTCTGCGATATTGCTCGTGATAACTCATACCAGAGTTTTCAAACTCGTTTGCAAGTTTTAACAAATAACTTTTTTCAATGATCACATTGCCATCAACAACAATATCTTTAATGCCGAGTAATTCATTTCTGATTGATTCAAGATATTTTTCAATCAAGTGTACATAAACAGCACCAAATTTTAATTGAATTGAGTTATATTCTGTGCCTTCTCTTAAGTCTGAGTAAATCTTTTCATATATGTCATTAAGAGAACCCATAACCTTATACTCAGTTAAAAAGGTTTTGATGTAATCCATAAATGTTGTTTGATAAACATT
>JAZNPU010000012.1:0-4657 GCA_045589795.1 Clostridia bacterium | reverse complement strand
TCTTTATGTTCAATATAATTTGCACAAATGTGTCCTTCAATGTGATTAACAGCAATAAGTGGTTTGCCTGTTGAATAAGCAAGAGCTTTTGCAAAATTCACACCAACTATCAATGCCCCCAAAAGCCCTGCTCCATAAGTGACCGCAATGGCATCAATGTCTTCAAGAGTCAAATTTGCTTTTTCCAAAGCTTCATTAAGTGCTCCATCAATGTTCATAACATGATTTCTACTTGCAATTTCCGGAACAACTCCACCATAAAGCTTGTGAATATCTATTTGACTTGCAACTACATTACTAAGCACTTCTCTACCATTTTTGACAATAGCAACTCCAGTGTCATCACAACTGCTTTCTATTCCTAAAA
Source organism: Clostridia bacterium (assembly GCA_045589795.1). Lineage (GTDB taxonomy): Bacteria > Bacillota > Clostridia > Christensenellales > UBA1242 > RGIG4790. The sequence continues at coordinate 4,290 of JAZNPU010000012.1, read as the reverse complement.
TGTAAATATCTTTCATTTTTTCTCCTATTTTTGCAAGTTATTAACATTTTTGTTAATAATTCATTAATTATTTTTTTCAACCAAATTTGCAACAATAAAATCTTGAATTGCACCATCAAGCACCGCGGTTGTGTTGCTTGTTTGATGTTTTGTTCTGTGATCTTTAACCATGTTATATGGGTGCAAAACATATGACCTAATTTGGCTTCCCCATTCAATTTTTTTGTCTAAGCTTTTTTCTTTTGCTTTTTCTTCGTCTAATTTTTCTTGTTTAAGTTGAGCAAGCTTGCTTGAAAGCATTTTCATGGCAAATTCTTTGTTTTGAAGCTGGCTTCGCTCGTTCTGACACTGAACAACAATACCTGTCGGCAAATGGGTTATTCTGACAGCACTTTCGGTTTTGTTAACATGTTGCCCACCAGCACCACCTGCTCGATATGTGTCAATCTTTAGTTCGTCAGCTTTTATTTCAATTGGTTCGTCGTCATCAATAACTGGGCTCACATCAACACTCGCAAAAGAAGTGTGTCTTCTTTTGTTTGCATCAAAAGGACTTATTCTGACAAGCCTATGAACACCTTTTTCGTTGATCAAATTTCCATAAGCATGAGTGCCACTGATCATCATGGTCACAGATTTATATCCAGCCCCAGTTCCTGGCAAACTATCAATAAGTTTCACATCATAACCTTGAATATTAGCATATCTAAAATACATTCTATAAAGCATTTCTGCCCAATCTTGAGCTTCTTCTCCACCAGCTCCAGCATGAATTTCCAAAATGCAATCGTTGTTGTCCCATTTTTGAGAATATAATGTTTGAACATATAAGTTTTCAACCATGGTCATAAGTTTGTCGACCTCTTGATCGGCACTCATTGCAATCAATTCTTCATCAGAAAAACCAATCAATAACTCATCAAAATAAAACACAATAGAAGAAGTTTCTTCAATCAAATCAAGTAAATCTTGAGTTTGTCTTTTTGTTCTGCCAATTTGTTTAGCTTTTATTGGTGAAGAATAAACTGCAGGATCTTGCTCTTGTTTTTCTAAACTTAAAATTTCTTCTTTGATCTTTTGCACATCAAAGACAGTGCATAACAGAGTTATGCTTTTGCTTTATTTGTGCAAATTTTTCCTTAATTTCCATAATCATAGTATAACACCAACAGGTCACATTTTCAATAAAAAATATGCATCATTTTAGCAAAACTAATAAATTTTTGGCACAAAAAAACCACCAGTTAGGTGGTTTTTTTAGTTGTTATTCGCCAATTCCTTTTTCACTTTGATGTTCAACATGTTTTTTTGCAACAACTTTAGATATTTGTGCAATATCAATTTGTTTGCCATTAACTTCAATAATTGAATCCATATATGGTGATTTTTTGAAAGCTTTTGCATTAAGGTATTGTCTAACTAGTTTAACATATGGGTTTTTTGTGACAACATCAGCAGTCACATGTTTTCCACAAGTAAATCCCATAAGTTCTAGTTGTTCCTTGATCACTAGAGATGTTTCTTTATCAGCAACGAGTTGTTGAATAATCATATCAAGATCTTCTTTTGAAGGCTTTCCTTTTATTAATGTGGCAATGATTCCTGCTCTTTTTTGTGCTTCGGCTTCTTTTCTTTGTTGTTCTACTTCGGCTTGTTTTTTAGCATCAGCTTTTGCTTGTTTTTCTTGTTGAAGAGGTTCAATAGCTTTATTGATGCGGTCAACATATGCTCCGTTCATTTTTGCAAGTTCTTCAAGATTGATTGGTTGTCCAGCAATTACCAAATCTTCGATTTCTCTAAGTTTTTCTTCGGTTAATTCCTCTTCACCTCCAATTACTCTTTGAAGTTTGAAATATAGGTTATTAAACTTTGTTTCTTCTTCCCTGCATTGTTCCAATTCTGCATATTTTGGATCAGATTCTGCAAATGGATGAGCCTTGTTTTCCGCAATCAATTGTTGATATCTTGCATGAACTTTATCATAACCAGTCAATTTCATTAGGCTACTTTGATATTCTTCTTCAAAATTATGATAGAAAGCTTTCTTGCTTGAAGTTTTCTTACCCAATTCATCAGATAATAGACCAAATTGTTCATAACTATTTTTCAAGCCTGCAATATTATAACCATTAAGGTTATTTCTCTTGTCGAGCCTTTGTTTGTCTGCTTCTTCTTGCTGTTTACGAAGTTTTTCTGCTTCTTCTGCAGCATCTTTAGCTTTCTTTTGAGCATCAAGTTCTGCTGCTTTCTTTTCAACAGATTCAATGTATTCTGGAGTTAAATCATCAAGACTATCAAATTTTGTAATATCTTTAACATCAACACCCAATTCTTTAGCAAGTTTGTCAATTTGTTCAAGTTTGCTAGCAATCTCTTTTGCTTGTTGCACTTCTTCAGGTGTTGCAATATTCCAAACAGCAACAGTATCCTTGTCTTTGCCTGTCAATTGTTCAAACAAATCAAATACTTCTTGTGCTTCGATAACAATTTTATTTTTGCCAGTGCCAATTGTGAATGTGTCTGCAGGGAATTTACCATTGCTTTCCAAATATTTTGCAACTTTTGCTTCAAGTTCAGCCCTGAGTTTGTGTTCAACTTCAGTTAGTTCATATTTGCCATAGAACTGTCTATTTTTCTTATCTTTTGCAGTAAGTTTTTGAACCAAGACAGTGTCTAGAGTGTTTTTAATTGCTCTTTCTTTTGTTCGTTTGTCAATAACTGCATTTTGTGCTTCTTGACGAGCAGCTCTCTTTTGAACATTTGCAACATATTCACTAGCCTTAACTTCTGCTTTTGATTTATATGCTGTATACATATCTGTCATGTTCAAATCAATAACATCAAGTGAGAATCCATCAATGTTGATAACATTGTTTTCAACTCTGATATCAGCAGTTTCACTGATTCCAAATGTTTGTCTGAATGTTTCGTCTTTGATTTTACTGATGTATGTTTCAACTTCGTCTTCATTAATAATAAAGATTTTGTTTTCTTTTTCAGTTTTGCCAGGAGCTTTGTAAACATAAACCTTTTTGTTTGGGTTTGGAGCCTTTGGGTTCTTTTTGCTTACTTTTGTGTATTGAACTGAAGTTTGTGTGAACAATTGTGTTGAGTGAGATTTAATTAATTTAAGTTCCTCTTCAGTATATTTGTTTTCTAATGTGATTCCGTTAATTGTTTCAGAAACAATTTCTGCTGCCAAAAGTTTTTCGTCTTTTGCTGTGATTCCAGGAACAATTCTTGAGTTTCTAACTCTAGGGGTTCCAGATTTTGGTTTTTTAATGGTTGAAACTTCTTTAGTTGCTGGAACAACTTTGATTTTTTCTTTGTCTTCCTCGTCAACTTCTTCAGCTGCTGGAACTACAACCACTTTGTCTTTGTCTACCACTTCAACCGGCTTAATTACTTTGTCTTTTTCTTCTCCACCGACATCTAATGTGTCTTCAATAACAGGATCTTTTTCTACAACCTTGCCTCCACCAACATCAAGTTCATCTTCAGTGAATGTTGATGCAAGTGATTCAAGTTCTGCATATTCTCTTTGATATTCTGGTGAATAAGCATTTTCTCTAACCAGTGCACGATTCAATCCTTTCGCATGTTCTTTCATAAGTTGTTTAGCTTTCTTTCGTGCTTTGTTTGAACCCTTAACGCTTTCATCACCGTTTATGATTTCTTTTGCCTTATTAATACTTTTTGTAAGGCCTTCCCACATTTTCTTAACTAGACTTTTGATTGGTCCAAAAAGCATGCTTCCACCAATGAATCCAAGTGTCAAGATTGGAAGAGATGCAACAGTTGCAAGACCAGTTAGTCCACCAGCCAAACCAAGAAGACCACCAAGGAATGTTCCTGCACCAGCAACACAGCCAGCAACAACTGCAACCTTGCCAACAATTCCCCAATTTCTTTTGTTTTTTGCTTTTCTATTGAGTTTACGATTTAACTTAAACTCTTGTTCCGCATCTCCATATGCAGCGGTTTCACTTTCTATTGTGCTGCCAACTTTTTTCTTATACTCTGCATAACTTTTTTGCAAAGTTTTTTTGTCTTTTAGTTTTTCAACAGATTCAACCCACTGTTCTCTTTCTAAACCAGTCAACTCACCCAAATTTTTGAGTGCATTCTGCAAAGATTCAGTTGTTGGTTTGTTAGCGAACCCTAGCTCAGCATAATTCTCTTGAATAACTTCAATAAATTTAACTTTTCCAGATAATCCAAACTTGCCTGGGTTTGCCATTATTATGTTATAAGCATTAATGACCTGCAACACTTGTGCATATTCATTTG
>JAZNPU010000011.1:0-6391 GCA_045589795.1 Clostridia bacterium | reverse complement strand
AGAAAAAAATATCTTAAACACCTAGATAAAGCACAAAATCACAGAATAAAAACCGAAAGACTATATTCTGTCACAGAAAACTGGGTGCCATTTGCATATCATGTGATCATCACATTGCTTAGCATCTATATGGTTGTCTTAACAAAATCTAATGTATTCACATTAACTTTATATTTAGTTCTAACAAACTACTTAACTCAATCCATAACCCAAATGACAAGTTCATATACTCTGCTAGATTATGTTAATAGTGCACATGTTGCATGCCTAAGAGTTAAAAATATTTTGGAAATGAAGCCGGAAGATTTGATTGAATATGGAAACAACTCAATTGATGAAATTCAAGGAGATATTGTTTTCACAAACACAAGTTATCAACCAAAACCAGGTGAAACCACTTGTTCAATCCAAAAGTTTAATTTGTCTATTAAAGAAAATTCAACTGTTTTAATCTATGGAGCTCCAAGCTGTGGAAAACGAGCAATATTTCATATGATTAACAGATCAATCAGACCAACAACTGGAACAATAACAATTGACCAAATTAATATTTATGACTTTGACAAAGAAGCCTATAAACACAATGTTGCAGTTGCTTCTAGCAAAGAATATTTTTATAACGATTCAATAATGAACAACCTTTTGCTTTCGGGTGCAAACAAAAGCAAAATTTATGCAGTTTGCAAAGAATTAGGCATTCATCAAAAAATTATTTCAACTCAAAATTCTTATGCTTCAAACCTAACAAAAGAAAAAAATCTATTATCTTCATTTGAAACATACTTGTTGGGTGTTGCAAGAGCAATTTGTACCAACTCTGAAATTATAGTTTTCTATGAATTTCCAACTGGACTTTCTACAGAGCAAAAAGAAACCCTTAAAAATCTTATTCTTAAACTAAAAGAAAAACACACTGTGCTAGTCTTTTCACATAACAACTGGGCAAAAGAATTTTGCGATTGCACATATAAAGTTGAAAAAGGCATAATCAAAAAAGAATCAAAAAAATAAACACTGCTTTGGCGGTGTTTTATTTTTGAATATTATAGCCAATTTTGCACATACTATGTTTAGCAAAGGAGGCTAATATGAAAAGAAAAAAGAAAGAAAAAAAGACAAAATGTTGCTCTAAAAAATCTGTTAGAGAAACAGACTGTGGTTCTAAAGAGTCAACAAAAAGATAAACAAAGTTATTAACAAAAATATAATATGTTGTTTATAACAAAGAAGCGAAATTTCGCTTCTTTTTGCTTTTTATAAAACCCCATTAATTGACCCAAACACAAAAATTAAAATTGCAAAAACAAATAAATATGCTGCAAACCAAATCCACTTGTTTTTTCTGACAATCGACAACATAAATTTTAAGGTTAACACCGCACTAACAAAAGCAACAACAAAGCCCAAAATCATTGGCAAAATGTCGCTTTGAGCAAAGCCAAAACCCAACTTTGAACCTTTGTATATTTCATAAATTGTTCCAACCAAAATCACGGGAAAACTTAATAAAAAACTAAATTTTGCACTTTCTTCTTGGCTAGCACCACTCAAAACACCCGCAACCAAAGTGCTTCCACTTCTGCTCAATCCTGGCAGAACGGCAATTCCTTGAACAATTCCAACAACTGCTGCTTGAGAATAACCAACGGCAGATGTGTTTATTCTTTTTTTTGCATAAAAGTTCAGAACAAGTAGCAATATTCCAGTTATAACAAATCCTATTGCTATCAAAAGCAAACTTCCACTTGCTCCCCAAACTTGATCAATTGCAAGCCCAATAACCCCAGTCAACAAAGTTGCCAACAACAAGCATCGCACATGTTTGCTTAGTGGATTTTTGAAAATCCAAACAAAGTCTTTCCACATCACAACAACCAGAGCCAAAAGGGTTGCAACATGCAGCACTATGTTATAAAACACTGTTCCTTGCTCAAAACCAAAAAGTAGCTCAAAAAAAGTTAAGTGTCCACTGCTGCTCACTGGCAAAAACTCGGTTAGCCCTTGCACCAAACCCAAAACAATCGCAATCCAGAAACTCACTATACCCTCTCGACTGTTAATTTATGCTTACATAATATTATAAATTGTTTATAAAAATGATTTTATCACTTTATTTTTTATGGGATTTTATGTATAATAATCTCGCAAGAAGGAGAATTATATGGAATTGGGAGTTGTTGGCTTGCCAAATGTTGGAAAAAGCACACTATTTAATGCAATAACAAGAGCTGGAGCAGAAAGTGCAAACTATCCTTTCTGCACAATCGAACCAAATGTTGGTGTGGTTGCCGTTCCAGACAGCAGACTTGAGGTTTTGGGGAAAATGTATAACACCCAAAAGATAACTCCTGCAAGCCTAAAATTTGTGGATATTGCAGGGCTTGTTAAAGGTGCCTCAAGAGGTGAAGGATTAGGAAACAAATTTTTGGCAAACATTAGAGAATGTGAAGCAATTGTTCATGTTGTTAGATGTTTTTCAGACAGCAATGTCACACATGTTGACGGAAGTGTTGATCCAGCAAGAGACATTGAAACAATAAATCTAGAATTGAGCCTAGCCGACCTTGAAAGTGTTAACAAACAAATTGAAAAAACTGCAAAAAAAGCAAAACAAAACGACAAAGAAGCAGTTTTTCAATTGAAAGTTTTGGAAAAACTTAAAGTAACCCTAGATTTAGGCAAAATGGCCAAAACAATAGATTTTTCACCAGAAGAACAAGAGTTTGTTAAATCTTTGTTTTTAATCACAACAAAACCAGTTATTTATGCCTGCAACATAGACGAAACAGACATTTCTACTCCAGAAGACAGTTTGCCATTGGTTCAAAAAGTAAAAGAAATTGCAAAATCAGAAGGTAGCGAGGTTTTAGTTATTAGTGCAAAAGTTGAACAAGAACTAACCGAGCTTGAAGATGAAGAAAGAGAACTTTTCTTGGCTGATCTTGGTCTTGAAGAAAGTGGATTGGATAAAATTATTAAAATTGGTTATCGTTTGCTTGGACAAATTTCATATTTGACAGCTGGTGTCACAGAAGTTAGAGCTTGGACAATCATAAACGGAACAAAGGCTCCACAAGCTGCTGGAAAAATTCACACGGATTTTGAAAAAGGATTTATTAAAGCTGAAGTTGTTTCTTATGACGACCTAGTTGGTCTTGGAAGTTATAATGCAGCAAGAGAAGCCGGCAAAGTTAGAATTGAGGGCAAGGACTATGTTGTTAAAGACGGCGATGTGATGCTTTTCAGATTTAATGTTTAATAATTCAACGAACTAAAAAAAGTAGGGGCTTCCCTACTTTTTTATTGCTTGTTTTTTTAACAATCCTTTATAATTTTGTTAACATCTCAATCAGTCAAATAAAAAGAACACGAAAAAACCTTTTTTCTTTTTAACTTTAGTTCTTTTCCATTTTCCATTTTATAAACAAACCCTTCACCATAAGGACAATTTTTGCATGTTGCATTCAAGTGTTCTTTCATTGGACAATGCCTCATGGTCATATATTCAGCAACCATTTTTGTGGAAACAGAACTCTCGGCACTAACTGCTGGCTTTGCTAAAAACTCAGCTGTATAAGAGTTATAAACATTTAGTCCTCTGCCAACCACAAAATTCTTGGTTAATCCCAAAGCAAAATAATTGTTTGCAACAATTGCAATGTTTGTTTGCTTAACAATTTTCTCCAAAGCTGCATAATCTTGTTTTGTTGCAAAGTTTGGAATATCTAAAAATGCATTTTTGCCGTGTTTTTTGCAAATTTCTTGCAATTTTTGCACATTTTTAACCAAATACTCACTTGGAGAATAAACAATATTTGTTTTAAGTAATGGTTCATCTAATGACTCAACCACTTGAAAGTCTTCAAATTTTAATATAGGTTTTGGAGTTTTTAACTTAACGGTTTTTAACTGTTTGTTAGAAACAGTTGTTAGTTTTTCAAATACAGTTTCAAAAACAACTCTTCTAAAATCGTTCAACTGCTTCTTAGTTAAAAACACAGCTTCAAAATTTTCAAAACTCAAATTTGCAGCAAAGATATCACTCTTTGCGAAGTTTTTCTGAACCTCTTCTTTTGTTAGTGGGTGAGTCTGAGCCTCTTGACACACAGCTCCCTCAACAATCAATTCTTCTTTTCCTATTTGAACTTTTGCTTGAATTGGACAGCCACGGTTCAAACTTAATTTCAAACAAACTTGCCTTTTGGCTTTTGCCGCCAAAATTTCATCTTCTTTGGCAACGTCTTGGATTAAATTGACAGTTGCTCCAACTGGAATTTTTTGAGTTGTTGAAAGCAAATATTCCTTTGAATTAATTTTCTTTATGTCGTATGCAGAAACAACCGCAATCTCTTTGCCATTTTTGAAAAACTTTAACCCACTTTTTTGGTTTATATTTTTTTCAGATTCTATCACAACCTCGTTGAATCGCTTGCCTATATTAACTTTTTTAACAACTCCAATGCAAATTCCTATGTGGTTTTGCAGGCTAGAAATAATATTGTTGTTTCCATCAAAATATCCTGCAGTATAGGTTCTATTGAAAGCCAGTTGCAACTGTTCTTTGCTAAAACTTTTTTTGTTTAATGCAGCCTTATATGCATTGGTTGCAGTGTAGACATAAAATGGTCGCCTTGCTCTACCCTCAATTTTCAAAACATCTACACCGGCTTCTTTAAGTTCTTCAAGCCTGTCTATCATGCAAAAATCTTTCGCACTAAGCAAATATCCACTTTTAATTTCTTTATTGTTTTTCAAAAGAGAATAAGGCAGCCTGCAAAGTTGTTTGCACTTTCCCCTGTTCCCACTTGCATCACACAAATATGAGCTTATATAACAGTTTCCAGAAAAAGAAACACAAAGAGCACCATGAGCAAAAAATTCAACCTCTATGTTTGAGCATTCTTTTATTCTTTTAATTTCATCAAGCGATGTTTCTCTAGCCAAAACCACCCTAGAAAAACCATATTTTTCAATTTGTTTAACACCCTCTAAGTTGTGTATTCCCATTTGAGTGCTAGCATGAATTTCAATTTCTGGAAAGTGTTTGTGCAGCAAACCAGCAAGCCCCAAATCTTGAATAATAATCGCATCTACACCTTTGTTGTGTGCAGCAATAATAAGATCAAGGGCCGATTGCAACTCATCATCAGAAAACAAAATATTAACAGCCAAACACACTTTTATGTTGAAAACATGGGCATAATCTACCGTTTCTTTTAGTGTTTCAAGTGTAAAGCCGTCAATATTACGAGCATTAAAACGGTTGATGCCAAGATATACTTCGTCGGCACCACCCAAAACAGCTGCTTTCAAACTTTCAAAATTTCCAACCGGAGCTAAAACTTTCATGAAAATATTATATCACACAACTCCCACAGAAGAAAATACTTTTGCTTAAATATGCAGTTATCAATTCTTGTTTTGCCAAAATAAATAATAAATCCACAAGTTTTTTTGAAAAAACACTTGAAGACGGCATATTATATGTGTTATAATCAACTGGCTTGGAGAGATACTCAAGAGGCCGAAGAGGGCACCCTGCTAAGGTGTTAGTACGAGCAATCGTAGCGCGGGTTCAAATCCCGCTCTCTCCGCCAAGCGGAACTGATAATACCTAACTGGTTTTGTCAGTTCTTTTTTTTGCGGGTAATATTATTGTATAAAATATAATTTGGTCAAATATTGCCCTCCTAAACGAAGGGTCTAGAGTTTAAGTCCTCTTGGTTACACCAATTTAATTCTTTATAGTTCTAAACGTTTCCACCAAAACATTTTTTATGGTCAATTATTTTTCCAAAAACAATTGTGCGAAAACAAATTTTGATCATTGGGTTTGTGGATTATTTTGAAATCCGTGTAAAATATGGTAAACTATAAAAGCAAAGGAGCTATATTATGAAAATTTATGTGATGAGACACGGAACAACTGTGTGGAATGAAAAAGGTATTACACAGGGGCATACTAATAACAGGCTAAGCAAAAAAGGCAAAATCTTAACAGAAGAAGTTGCTTTGAAATATAAAAATATAAATTTTGATATTATTTTCTGTTCTCCACTTATGAGAACTGTGCAAACAGCAAATATCATGAATAAATATCATAATTCTAAGATTGTGAAAGATTCTAGATTGATAGAAATTGACCAAGGAATATTTACAGGAAGGAGTAAATACTACTTAACTGAAGAGGAAAAAAAATTAAAGACAGCACGAGCTGAAGAATGCAGGATGGAATCTTATCAAAGTGCTTTTTCAAGAACTGAAAACTTTATAAGAGACTTAAGAAAAAATAAACAATATAAAAATGTTTTGATAATAACACATAATGTAAATGCTAGCTTTATTGCTGACATTTTTAATAAAATTAAAGTTGATTTTTTGAATAATAACC
>JAZNPU010000010.1:0-6387 GCA_045589795.1 Clostridia bacterium | reverse complement strand
ATATCAAATTCTTTTTCTATTAAATAAGTTAGTGCTGTGGCATATTGAATATCTTTGTGTGAAAAACCTTTTGCATTTTTACTGAGGTTTCTGCCCATCACTTCTCTAAAAACTGCATGTACTGACATAACATTTCTCCTTTGCTAAATCAGTATACACAACAAAAAAATTTTTGTAAATAGCCTTTTTATTTTCTTTTTTGCGAAAAATATCGTTTTATGACGAATTCGCATTCTTCTTTTAAGATTCCACCAACAATTTTGGTTTTGTGGTTTAACCCTGCTCTTTCATTAATCTCTTCACACGAAAGGGTATTTGCCTTGTTTGCATAAGCACCAAAATATAAGTTTTCAATTCGACTGTTCAAAATTGCACCCATGCACATTGTGCAAGGCTCCAATGTCACATACATGTCGCAGCCAACAAGCCTAAAATCTTTCATTTTTTTGCAAGCTTTTTTAATTGCCAAAATTTCAGCATGTGCTGTGGCATCTCTGCCGTGTTCTCTCTTGTTGAAAGCTTTGGCAATCACCTTGCCATCTTTGACAATCACTGCACCAATTGGCACTTCATCTTTTTTGAATGCTTTGTATGCAAGTTCCAAAGCTGTTTTCATATGTTCCATTTTATTTCTCCATTTTGTATATTTCCAAAGATTGCTTTATACAATCAAACACTGCTTTATTCTTTGAGTATATGCTGTCTAATTCAGTCTTTTGAATTGGATGGACAAGATTGTTGCTCCCAAGTTCAATTGTTAATGCTGGAATTTTGAGTTTTTGCACACACCAATCTTTATATCCTCCACTGCTAACTGCTTGTGTGCTTTTGATGCTGTATCCAGTTGATTGAGCAAAAACCTCTGCAATTTGTTTATCCCTGATATAATCTTTTTTTGACTGAAAAAAGTCGAAATATATTTCTTCACCTTTCAAGTGATAACTAATTGTCAAAAAAGGTTTTATTTGTTCAGTAAAACTTTTAAGAGCCAAGCTTTCTGGTTGATCAAACGGTTTTGTGCCATAGAACCCCTGAGAGCTTGGGCAATTTGTTCTGCTGTGTTGAACTTGCCAATTTGCATCAAAATTATTATTTAAGTCAACCCCGTTAGCATTTGCCTTGAACATTTTTAGATTGTCTTTGTTGCAAATTTTCAAAACTTGCATAGATTGTTTTTTTGACAATCCCATAAGTTGATTTTTTGAAATATTTGCACCATCTGGATTAACCAGCGGCACAAATGCAACATTAAATGCCACATGTTTCAACTTGACAAAATCATAAATTTGCTTAATGACCAAATCACAAGACAAATGTTCTCTGCCATGAATGCCAGCAGTGATGATAACCCAAGGAAAATCGTTATGTTTTATGCATTCAACAGCATAAATATTGTTTCCAAAAACAGATTTTCCTATTGTTTTGACACAAAGAGATTTAATTTTTTGCAGTTTTTTTATTCTATTTTTTAATTCTTGATAATCCATAATATTATCTTAATCAAAAAATGTTTTTTTTGTTAATGACCCAAGCCTCTGAGCAAAACAACCACCCACTCAAAAATAAAATATCCCACAAAAGCTGCATAACTTAAAACCGTTAACACAATCTTTTTGGCTGTTGGTTTTGGTTGAATTTCTTCTGTTTGTGCAGGAGTTTCTGAAACTGGTTCTGCAGGTGTTTCAACAACAACTTCTGTTTCAACAACTTTTTCGCCATCTTCTGCAGAAGAAACAACAATTGGGGTTGTTTGTTTTTCTTTGTTTAAGCTTGTTTTTATTTTTCTAGTGAGCCACCAAACAAGGTATCCACCCAATGCTGCATAAAGCAATCCAAAGCCCAATGTTCCAAGAATGTCTCCCCAAGAATATTCCATTGCAACTTCAGTTGTCCCAGCAAGAACTCCATCTGAAAACAATGAATAAACATATGTTATGGTTATTGCAACAAAATTGTTAATTGCATGAATTAAAATACATACCCAAATGTTGCGAGTTTCCCAAGCAATATAACCCAAAACAATTCCCAAAATGAATTGATGCACAGTTTGGTCAGGGTTTCCATGCATTATCATGAAACAAAATCCACTGAAAATAATGCCGACCCATTTGTTTGTTCCGCGAAAACTATTAAGCACTGCTCCACGGAATAAAGTTTCTTCACAAATTGGAGGAATAATACAAACTGTGAGAATACTTAAGAAATATTCTCCAAGGTTAGAAACATCGTTGTATTGACTAGTTGAGCTGTTTTGAAGTGGGCTCACATAACCAAATTTTTCAAGCATTGCCATAAATGCACTTGTGATGTCTGTGAACAAGACCAAACAAACAACAGCAATGCCAATTGAAAACAAAATTGTTTTTTTGTTGATTTTTTTGTCAAAGTTTGCAGCTGAAATCCAATTAACATTTCTAAATTTTGATGTTAACAAAACTGACACAAAAAACATTGCTTGCATTAACACAGAAAACAAAGTGTATAAAAATTGATTTCCTAACCCTACTTTGGCTATCACTTCATAAAGCAAATATTGCAGAGCCACAAACATTAAGCATGCCAAAGCTCCGTCGAAAATATCAAAGTGTTTGCGAGCTGTTAAATCGATTGGTTTTTCCATAAAAACTCCTTAATTTATTGTTATTGTTTTTCCTACTTTTTTTGGATATGACAACAACAAATGAACATTTTTTATATTGTTTTGTTCAAAAAGGTTTGCCACACACGAATAAGCAACTTCTGGAAGATTGCTATTTTCGCTTATGTGCGAAAGCACAATCACTTTTGTTTGATTTTGAACCATTTTCAAAGCAGCTGAAGCACACTGTTCATTAGATAGGTGCCCAAAAGTTCCTGAAATTCTCTGCTTTAGAATTTTTGGATATTCACATTGAGAGAGCATTTTTTTGTCGTGATTGCATTCCAAAAAAACAACCTTACATGTTGAAAACATGTCCACTTGATGTTCAGTGATGATTCCCAGATCTGTGCAAATGCCAAGTTTCCCGCCACCATCTGACAAAATAAAGCTTGCACAAGCTTCGCTGTCATGATAATTTTCTATTGCAACAACAGTCAAGTCTCCCACTGAAAAACCTGTTTCAAAAACAATTAAATGCACATTTTGGCAATTTGCCAAACTTGAACACTTTTTGACCATGGCTTTCCAAACTGGTTCAAGAACATATATATGCAAATCTGGATACTTTTTCACAACAGATTCAAGCCCACAAACATGATCAGAGTGTTCATGCGAAATCAGCACTGCATTGATTGTTTCAAGGTTTTCACCAAGCTGATTTAAGCTTGATTGCAAAAGCTTTATGCCGATTCCAACATCCACCAAAAGCTTTGTGTTCTTTGCTGCCACAAATGTGCAATTACCCTTGCTTCCTGAAGATAAATTCGTCACTTTCATATTCGCATTTTAACACAAAAAGCAGCCGGTTGTAAATCATATATTTAACTTATTTGTCCAATAACATTTGAACCATTGAGCCACCCTGAAAAAAAGTTATCTAAGTCTTTGTGACAAGTTGATTTCAAACATTTAATCAAGTCTTGACCTGATGCCACACAAAAAGCATATTCTTTTGCATACTTTTTTAGTCCTTTAATTAGTTTATCTTTTCCAACAACTTCCCTCAGGCTATCAAACATTATTACACCCTTGACATACACCATGTAGGTGTATTCATACTCGTTAGTATAATCATAAACTGCACAATTTATTGCAGTGTTAACTTTTCCGTTTAGACTGCTGATGACATCAACATAAATAAGATAACTTGCTGTGGCATCTTTGATTTGGTCAGAATAGTTTATGTTGTATTCTTTTTGATCCTCAAAAAACAAACAGGTGGAATATTCTGCCAAACTTTCATCTAACCATGCTTCTGTGATTTGGTTGTTGCCCACCAAGCCATACCACCACTGATGAGCAATTTCGTGCACAATCACTTTTTGAAACTCTTCTTGATCGTTAATGTTGTCACTGACAATCACCAAGTTTGGATATTCCATTCCTCCATGCAAAAATGAACTTTTGATCACAACCAAATTTTCATAAGGATAGGTCATAAAGACTTCACTAAAAAACTCCACTGCTTTTTTTGAAAGTTCTGCATTTTGCTCAATATCAGCATCTTGATTATACCCCACATATTCAACCGTTGTGTTGCCAGCTTTTTTTGTTGCCGACTGACCTTTGTTTGTCAAAACAACTGCAAAGTCACGAACAGCAAGAGCATTAAAAACTGTTTTTCCAGCTTCTCCACTTGTTTTGTTTCCTGTTGCATAACAATCAAATTCTAAAGGATATTTAACTGACACTGTATAGTTTGCACACGAAGACACAAATGGATCACCAGTTGAATAATATGGAGACATATCCCAGCCTTGTGAATCAAAATAACAAACAACAGGATACCAGTTGCCAAGATTTATTACTCCGTCATAATATCCTAGTCTGTGAGTGCAGTTTGGCAATTCAAGAATATAATCTATTTGAATTTTTGCTCGTTTTTTGGCTTGCAAGTTATTAACAAAATTAACTTGCAAAATGTCAAAATCTTCACCAGAAAGTTCAAAATTTGCAGATTGACCATTAACCTCAACTTTGCTAATTGTCATTTTTGAAAAGCTTTCGCCATTTGGAAAACAACTTGCTTTGTTTAGATTTGTGTATGGCTTTATTGTGGCATCTTCCCTAAATGCCATTGGGTATAAATGAAAACAGATGTTTTCAAGATCTTGCCCAGTTGTGTTGACATAATCCACAGTTTGCGAAGCAGACACCACAAATTCTGTTGAAATTTCTGCCGAAATTGCATATTCTGTTAGGTTTTTGCTTGCCTTTTTAATAACCCTGCCAAAAGATGAACCTGAAAAAACAAAAGAAAGCACCACAGCCACAATCAGTGTGATGCAGCCACTTGCAATAAGTGTAATTTTGGTTTTTTTGCTTATAGATTTTTTGTTCATAAAAAACATACCTCTATGAAAAAGGTATGCTGGAAAAATTTTTATTATGAAATTTTAAGTTTTTGGACACAAAAAAACACACTTTGCAGTGTGTTTTGGTTTGTTATGGAGTTAAACGGTCTGGTCCACGGAACAAGAACATTGCTTCTTTTAAGCTTTCAAGTTCTAGAAGGTTCATTGTCATGCGGTCAATGCCAATACCAAATCCACCATGTGGAGGGCAACCATATTTGAAGAATTGCAAATAGAACTCAACATCTTTTGCCAAGCCCTTTTCTTCTGCTTGTGCTTTCAACAAATCATAACGGTGTTCTCTTTGTGCACCAGTTGTGATTTCTACACCTTTCCAAATCAAGTCATAGCCTTGTGGAATTCCATCTTTTCTCATGTGATAGAATGCTCTTTTTCTTGCACCAAAGTCTGTGACAAACAAAAATTCATGGCCATAAACTTCTTTAGCAAATCTTGCACACAATCTTTCAGCTTCTGTTGAAAGGTCGTCTCTTTCGCATTCTGGTTCAACCAAACCATAACGAGTTTGAAGTTCTGCATAAAGGTCTGCAAGTTTGATTCTTGGGAATGGCAAACTTGGAACAACCACTTCAACACCAAAAACTTCTTTGATTTGTTCGCCATAATGCTTTTTAACTTTTTCAAGAGCATAAGCAATCATTTCTTCTTCGATTTGCATAACATCTTCAAAACTTTCAATATTAGACATTTCTAGGTCGAAACCTGTAAATTCTGTTGTGTGTTTGCGAGTGTGAGATTTTTCTGCTCTGAAAACTGGACCACATTCATAAATTCTACCAAAGCCACCAGCCATTGCCATTTGCTTATAGAATTGTGGGCTTTGAGCAAGATATGCATCTGTTTCAAAATAGTCAACTCTGAAAACATCTGATCCACTTTCTGATGCAGTTGCAATAAGTTTTGGAGTGTGGATTTCAATAAAGTCTTTTTTGTTCAAAAATTTTCTTAATGCATTTGTGAAGCATGTTTGAACTTTGAAAAGCAAAAGGTTTTTATCTTGTCGCAAGTCAATCCAACGATAATCTAGCCTTTGGTCAATGCTGCTGTCGTCTGCAATTGGAGAAACCTCAGCATGGCTGGTTTGTTTTGCAGCCTTAACCAAAACTTCTCTGCCTCCAAGTTTTACATGTTCATTTTTTACAAGTTCACCTTCAACTTCAACAGTTGCACCAGGAACCAAATGACTAAAAACTTCGCCAACTTCAGGAAATTCAACCTTGTCAACAAAAAGTTGGATTTTGCCTGAAAAATCTTTCACAACAACAAATTGCATATTCTTTTTGTCACGAACCACTTCCACCATTCCGTTAAATTTAACTAGGCCTGGTTCTAATTTTGAAATTTGACTTACCATTTTTGTCTAAGTCGGAT
>JAZNPU010000009.1:0-2026 GCA_045589795.1 Clostridia bacterium | reverse complement strand
AGACATAGTAGGCCATGGAAGACTATCTTTGCTTCCTATTGAGCTTTCAATTGTATAAGTCATTGAAGTGCTTGATGCTGAACCACCATTTTCTTCAATTGTGATTGTGTATGAGCTTGCTTTGATTGAAATATTCAATTCAAGTTCAGAGTTGTTTGCAAGGCTAGCAACAAGACCTTGAAGGTCACTAGCAAGAACTTGCATTGTGTAAGTTAATCCAGATTTGCTGCTTGTTAGAGCTTGTCCTTCTAGGCTTGCAGATACCAATTCATAGTGTTCGTTAACTACGAATGTGATTGTCAATGCATCGCCATATTTGAATGATCCATCAGTTCTTCCTGAACCATTTGCACTATATGAAACTGAAGTGTAGTTTGTTTTGTTAACAACTTCGTCAACTGTATATTCATATAGTTCATAATACAAGTAGATTACTGCTGAACCATTACCAGCAATTGTTAAGCCTGTCACAGAACCAGTTGCTCCACTATCTACGATGTTGCAGCCAACATATGTATAATAGTTGTATGTTTTATCTAGATCTGTTGCAGCAATTGTTGCATTTGTTTTTCCAGCAGGAGTTTCTGTTTCAGCCACAGAATATGTTCCGTCAAGGTTTTCCTTCATGTGGTGAACAGTGTATTTAACATTTGTGTTTTCTGTTGAAGAAACCACAATTGTGATGTTTGTTGTTGAGCTTGTAGCAGCCTTACTTGTGTAGGTTGCAACATAAGCGGCATTAATGCTTGCAGCATTCAATTCATGAGCTGTTCCATTGATTGTCACTCCACTCACAACATAACCGTTAACGGTTGTGATTGTTAGGCTAAATTCTTCACCATAGTATAGTTTGTTATCTGCCATGTTAGACACAACAACAGAACTTACTTGACTGTTGTTTTTTGTGATTGAAACAGTCACTTGAGTTAGGTCAAATCTAGCAACAATGCTTGTTGCAACAGTTAGAGTGTTGTCACTGCTTTCAGTGATTTTTGTTCCGTTTAAGAACCAGCCAGCAAATACATTGCCTGCATTTGGAGTGATGCTTGCAGTTGCAAGTGCATCATAAAGGCTTATGCCACTCTTGAATGTGCCATTAATTGTGATTGTGCCGCCATTGCCATCTGAATATGTTCCAGCTTTAGCATTGGCAACAGTTTGATATTGTTGAGAAACTGTCAATGAAATATTCTTTCTGTAGAAAGTGACAACAAGATCAATATTGCCTGTGATTTCATAAGAATCATCAACTTCAGCACCATTGATTGTCATAACAGCTTTTTCAAAGTTGCTGTTTGAAATTGTTGTGCTTACTGCATATCCAAGAGTTGAACCATAAACAATATAGCTTTGTTTTGCCACTGTCAATCCAGAAACAGCAGTTGTTCCAACATCACCGTTAACATCTTCATATTTAGTTGTGATGTTAACTTGTTTTGCTACTCTGTTATATTTAACAACAATATTAAGTGAGTCGTCACCCAAAATTGTCACATCTGTGCCAGCATCAAGAGCAACATATGTATAGTTGTTGTCATTAGCCAAGTAAGCATATCTTGATTCAACTTCTTCTTGAAGCATTTCATCAGTCACATCTGTGTTTGTTTCACCAGTTGCTGTGATTGTTCCAAGTTTAGAGTATTCATTGTTTTCTGTGTTTTGAACATAAAGTTCAATTGTGTATTTTGTGTCAGTGTCAGCTTGCCAAATTGCATATAGAACTTGATCAGCTGTGATTGCCACGGTTGTTGTTGAATGAACTTGAGTTCCTTCAGTTTTAGCTGTGAACCAGCCTTGGAATGTATAACCATCTCTTGTTGGAGTTGGCAATGTGCCGTATGTGCCATCATATGTGACAACTTTTGTTGCAGTTTGACTTCCAGAAGCAACTGTCCAACCATCTGTTGCAGGGATTGTTCCACCAACAGTTGTGTCAACAGTCACTGTATAAGTGTTAGCTGTCCATTGAGCAACAATTTCGTGGTTTGAAGTTGTTGCAACTTTGCTTTCTGAAGTGATTACTGCT
>JAZNPU010000008.1:0-3535 GCA_045589795.1 Clostridia bacterium | reverse complement strand
GGGCTCTACCATTGAGCTACACCCGCATTGATGAATCGCATACGATTTCGCAATGCTCATAAATAATAGCACATCAAAAAAGTCTTGTCAATAAATTGAAAGGATTTTTATAAAAACTTTCAATATGTTTTATTGACATTGCAAAAGAGAATATAATAAAATTTAATTATGATATTAGATAACATTGAGTTCATTAAGGGTTATTCTTTGGTTAAGGATTTGGGTGTTGGTTATTCAAAAACACCCAAGTTTGTAATTTTGCTTGACGGAAAACAACTCTTTGTTAAAATTAGTCCTTTTGAAATTCCACAAAACTTGCCAGACCTTTTGAGAAATGTTCCGCATGCTCCAATTTTGGACATTGGCAAAGTGGGGGATAACTTTTATATTGTTGAAGAATATTTAGATGCTCCTACACTCAAAGATGTTGTTTGTGATTTAGATGAAAACATCATGTTTGGTTTTGGATACAAAATGGGAACAGCATATAGTTCTTTGAGAAATAAGTTTCCAGACAGGTTGATTTCTTGTGAAGAATTAAACTACTTGAAGAAAAAAGTTTACATAAGTGTTGAAGATTTGCAATCTCTCTTTTCTGATGATACTCCGAAACAAGTTGTGGATTTTTCATTGGAAGTGATTGATTATTTATTAAAAAATATAGATGTGTTCAAAAATGCCACTATGGTGTTTGGAAACACTGATATTAAGCCAAATAATTTTGTTTATATTGACAACAATGTCTTTGCTGTCGATTATGATTATACTGACTATGCTTTTGTTCCTTATGCACTAAATTTCTGCTTGTCGGCTTATAGGTTTGAAAACACAAAAAAATATCAGAGCTTTGCAAGTGGATACATTGCTGGATTGTTTGGAAAAACAGTGCCTGACAAATTCGATAATCATATGGATTATATGTTTGTTTTGGTTTGTGCCAGGTACATGATTAAGTATTTAGAGAGAAAAGACTATAAAAGAGCTATCTCTTTTGTCAAATTTGTGAAAGATAAATATATTGTCGATGGTAAATTGGAAGTGTTTTCTAACTTGGAAATAATTAAAAATACTTATAAAAAATAAAACATGCTTTGTGGCATGTTTTATTTTGTCCAAAAATTGGGATTTGGTGAAATTTTTGTGCAATATTTTGTGGACAATATTTTGAAGTTTGTTATATACTTAATCCAATAGTGGAGGTGGAGCATGAAAATATTAAAAACATTAGAAAAATTAGGTATTAAAAATTATACCACATATGGCGAACATATTGCCAAAGTTGATGAGGAATCAAGAGGAAATAAAAATGGAAAACTAGTGTTGGTTTCTGCTATTAGTCCAACAAAAAGTGGAAATGGCAAAACAACAGTTAGCATTGGGCTTGCTGAAGCTCTAAACAGAGAATATGCAGCAGTTTTAAGCCTAAGAGAACCAAGTATGGGTCCTGTTTTTGGATTAAAAGGTGGTGCAACTGGTGGTGGTAAATGTGCAGTTGAGCCTCAAGTTGAAATCAATCTTCATTTTACTGGTGACATGCATGCAATAACCAGTGCAAACAATTTGATTTGTGCATGTTTGGATAATAGTATTTTTCAAGGCAATCCACTTGATATTGACATTAATAAAATCATGTTTAATCGTTGCTTAGACATGAATGACCGTGCCCTTAGAGATATTGTTATTGGAGACAAAAATCATAAGAGAAAAGAAAGCTTTGTTATCACTCCAGCAAGTGAAATTATGGCCATTTTGTGCTTGAGCAAAAACTTTGCTGAATTAAAGAAAAAAATTGCAAACATTTTAATTGCAAAAACAACAAAAGATGAACCTGTTTATGTTAAAGATTTGGGTATCACAGATGCTGTTTGTGGTGTTTTGATTAATGCAATCAGACCAAACCTTGTTGAAACAGCTGCTGGAACACCTGCATTTGTTCATGGTGGACCTTTTGCAAACATTGCTCATGGTGCAAGCACAATCATTGCAACAAATATGGCACTTTCTTATGGTGATTATTGTGTGACAGAGGCTGGGTTTGGTGCAGATTTGGGTGCTGAAAAATTCTTCGATGTTGTTTGCCCAAAACTAGGACGATATCCAGACTGTGTTGTGTTGATTGCAACAGTGAATGCTGTTAAATATAACGGTGAAGGGGTTTTGAAAAACGGTTTATGCAATTTGCAACGACACATAGATAATCTATCTAAAAAGTTTGGAGCAACCGTTGTTGTCACAGTGAATAAATTTGGCACAGACGGTCAAGAAGAAATTGATGAACTTCTAAACTTCTGTAAAGAACAAAATATTCAAGCTTGTGTGTGCGATAGCTTTGCTAATGGTGCAGACGGAGCAATGGAACTAAAAGATGCAGTTGTTGCTGCATGCAACACAGCATCAAGACCAAAAAGTATATATACAAGTAAAAAATCTATTCCAGAAAAAATTGAAGCAGTTGCTACAAAAATTTATGGAGCGGGAACTGTCACATATTCTGATAAAGCAAAAGAAACACTTGATTATATTGAAAAACACGGTTATTCAAAATTTCCAGTTTGTTTAGCAAAAACACAATATAGTTTTTCAGCAGATGAGAAACTTTTAGGAGCACCTGAAGGATTCGAAATTCATGTTGCTGATATTCAAATTAGAAGTGGTGCAGGATTTATTGTTGCTGTTTGTGGCAAAATGCTATTGATGCCAGCATTGCCAAAAGTTCCTAATGCATGCGGCATGAAGCTAAAAGGCAAACAACTCACAAATGTTAAATAGGGTGAAAAATGAAAAATTGGCTAGACAATAAAACAGTTATCATAACTGGAGCCTCTTCTGGTATAGGAAAAGAATTAACAAAGTTGTTTATTTCAAAAAACAATTGCAAAGTTATTGGAGTTGCCAGAAACGAGCAAAAAATGAAACAATTTGTTGAAGAACTTGGAAGCATGAATGCAAATTTTTCTTATGAGTTGTTTGATGTTTCTGATGAAGCAAAATGGAAAGAGTTTGCAGGCAAAGTAGATTCTGTTGATTTGCTTGTTAATAATGCAGGAATATTTTATAAGTTTGATAACTTTTTGAATATTGATGAAAAACAAGGCGAGCAAATCATGAATGTCAACTTTTATAGTGTTGTTTATGGTTGCAGAAATTTTCTGCCAAAACTTTCACAAAAAGGTGGAATTGTTAACATTTGTTCAAGTGATGCATTGTTGTCGGTTGCAGGAACTAACTATTATGCAGCTAGCAAAGGTGCAGTTAAATGTTTTTCACAAAGTTTAGCTTATGAATTTCCTAAAAAATATATTGCTTGCATGTTTCCTGGTTTCACAAAAACAGAATTATTTAGAGATATTGATTTTACTGCAAAAGAAACAAGACTGCTAAATCTATTTATGAGCACTAGTGAAAAAATAGCTAAGAAAATTTATAGGGCAATTAGAATAAGAAAGAAATATAAAGTTGTTGGCTATGATGCAAGAATATTTAATATGTTTTCTAAGCTCAATTCAAGTCGGATCGTAGCCATGTCGTTCTGTGA
>JAZNPU010000007.1:0-2355 GCA_045589795.1 Clostridia bacterium | reverse complement strand
ATATAATATCTTAAAACTAAAAGAAAAACTTAAAATTAAAAAATACCCAATCTTTTTGATTGAGTGTTTTTTTGTTTACAATATTGTTTTGGAGATTCATCAAAATGTGATAAAATAAGTCAAACAAAGGAGTACAAAATGTTATTATTTTTTATTTTATTGCTTGTTGTTCCATGTTTAGCCATAAAAAAGAGAACTCCCAACAGTGCAGAAGTTCTTGACTCTCGCTCTACCACTTGTATAAAAGGAGTTTTATGCTTGTTTGTAATGTTTCACAACTTAGGTCTAGACTATAAAGGAAACTCCGCAGTTATGGAGCTTATTTGCGAACATGCTGGTGGTGTTGGAGTTGGATTGTTTTTCTTTTTATCTGCTTATGGAATTGTAAGGTCTCACCAAAAACATGGTGACAAATACTTGTTAAAATTGATTTGTGTGAATGTCGTTAAACTTTATATCATTAGTGTTTTGATAAACCTATTGACATATTTTGTTTTCTTTCAAGGAGCTTTTGAAACCAAGGATTTATTATTAAGAATTTTCAACCTTGATGTGTTTAATGGGTTTAATAGAATGAACAGGCACGGTTGGTATATTTCAACAATAATTGGAATGTATATAATTTTTGCACTGATATACTTCCTATGTGGAAAACTAAAACATAAAAATAAATATGTGATTGCAGGAATAATACTTTCTTTGGTTGCAATTGGGTTTAAACTAGGAGCGATAATTGCTGATAATGGCGGAATGTATACAAGAGAGTTGCCGACATTTGCAATAGGGGTAATGTATGCCACGTTCTACAGCCAAATAAACAAATTTTTCAGCAAATATTTTTGGCATAGTTTTGCAGCATTCTTTTCTCTGTTCTGGATTGGTTTTTTCAGTTTTGAGTTTATTGCAACTTGTAGTGCAGCAATGCTAATTATCATTGTTTCACAAAAAATAACATATGAAAGCAAAATAACATTTTTCCTTGGAAAAATCTGTTTAGGTGTTTACTTGTTTTTGCACTTCTCTTCACTTGCTTTGCAACCATATCTAACTAACCCTTATTGGTGGATCCTCCTAAATGCAGGATTTATTTTGGAACTCTCGGTTATTTTATATGGAATTCAAACTTTTGTTGAATCTACCATCAAGTTGTGCATTTCTAAAATAAAAGAGAGAAAAATAAATAAGACTAAAAATCGTCATTTGTAATGTTATTAATGTTTCATATTATTAAAAAACTTTTTATTTGTTTTTGAGTGTGATTTTTTAGTATGAAAGACCGTCATCAAATTCAAGAGAATCTTGTTGTTTAAGTTTTCCGGCTGATTTAATTTTTATAAACATAGAAGTTGCATTTTTGCCAAAATGTGATTGTGCAACATTTGCAGAATTTTTTATCATTCCAGCGACAGCTGTTTTAATGTTTGATTGATCGCAAAGTTTCATTTTTTGTAAAACAACTCCAATTGCTTTTTGATAACACTCTATATCTATTGGAGAGCTATTATTTCCAAACTCTTTAATAATGTCAGCCCCATCTTTTACCGCTTTTTTTCTTTCTGCATATTCCTTAATTAAAGTTGTTATGTCTTTTTGTTTTATGTTTTGAACTTTGCTTTGTAAATATCTCTTTCTTATTTTTTCTTCACCAAATAATGACGACATTCGGTCTACTGCATTCTTCTGATAATAATATTCTTTTTTAAAGTGCTGCAAATCCTCAATTGGATAAAGACAATGTGCAAAACCCAAACCTTGCTTAAAACCTGTCCTTTTTGAATCCCAACAGGCATCTTCAACATATACACCATTGATTCCATATTTTTCATCTTTGATATCTATGAGATTGTGACAGTGATATCCAAATAAAGAATATGTTTTGTTTCTTTTATATAAATCGCAAGAAACTAATCCACATTTTAGATTTGGATCATCAAGCTTGTCTATGATAGCTTTCACAAAAGATGCATAACCAGAACAAACAATTTTTCCTTCTGAAAAAATACTTGGAAGCACTCTACTTTTTTCCACATGTTCAGTATTTCCTGATTCTGTGTATTGAAAATTTGCAGTTATATATTTGTGAATATATATCATGGCTTCAAATGGAGACAAATTGTTTTCTTTAATCTTAAAGACAATATTATCTATTTTTCTATTGGCTTTTATGACATCGTTTAATTCCCAAGCTTCATTAAATTGAGCCTCCGTATCCACTTCTTCGAATTCATAAAAACAAATTTGTTTATTCATTCCTTTGGCTTGCAAGCGGTTATTTGTTGCAATCAAATTATTTATTGTTTCAGTCGAATAAAGATAATCAGCCTGAGATTCGTTGTCCTTATCTAAGTCGGAGGC
>JAZNPU010000006.1:0-10975 GCA_045589795.1 Clostridia bacterium | reverse complement strand
AGCGTTTTGACCTTTATGACCTTTACCAGAGGTTTTGCCCAAGCCTGAACCAGTTCCACGGCCTAGTCTCTTGCTTTTTGCAGTTGAACCAGGTGCTGGTTGCAAATTATGTAGTTTCATGTGCAAATTCTCCTTGATTAAATTTCTTCAACTTTAACCAAATGCTTAACAACGAAGATCATTCCTCTTGTGCATGCATTGTCTGGTTTAATAGTTGTGCTATTAGTTTTTCTTAGACCTAGTGCTTCTAGTGTGCGAGTTTGTTTTTCCAAACGACCAGCACCACTTTTAACTAGAGTAATTTTTAATTGTTTTGTAGATTTTTTAGATGCAGTTTTAACTGCAGTTGTTTTCTTTTCTGCCATTTTCCTGCCCCCTAAATAATTTCTTCTACTGATTTGCCACGAAGAGCAGCAATTTGTTCAGCATTTCTTAGTTTCATAAGACCGTCAAATGTTGCTTTAACACAGTTAACAGGGTTGTTTGAACCATAAGATTTTGTTGTGATATCTTTGATTCCTGCCATTTCAACAACATCACGAACGGCACCACCAGCAATAACTCCACTACCTTCTTTACTTGGCATCATAAGAATTCTTGTTGTCTCAAATTCACCAATGATTTCGTGAGGAATTGTTGTTCCTTTAAGAGCAATGTTAACCAAATGATGTTTTGCATCAGAAGTTGCTTTTTCAATTGCAAGAGTCACTTCTGCAGCTTTACCCATTCCAACACCAACTCTACCGTTGCGATCACCAACAACCACAACAGCATTAAATCTCATTTTTCTACCACCTTTTACAGTTTTAGAAATACGATTAACGGTTACCATTTTCTTGTCAAGACCGTCACTTTTTTCGTTGCGGTCTTTTCTAGGACGACGATCAAACTTTTTGCCTTTGTTGGCTCTTTCTTGTTTTGGTTGTTTTTCTGTTTCAACAGCTTCAGCTGCAACAACTTCTACATTTTCCATTTCTGCCATATCGCCTCCTAAAATTCCAAACCAGCGGCTCTAGCGCCTTCTGCTAGTTTTTGCACACGACCAGTGTAGATGTATCCACCACGGTCGAATACGACTTTTTTAATTTTTTGTTTTTTAGCACGGCTTCCAAGAAGTTTACCAACTTCAAAAGCGATTTCGCTTTTTGTTTTTCCTTCAAGTTTACCAGCCAATTCTTTATCTAGGCTAGAAGCACTGCACAAGGTGTGTCCTTGTTCGTCATTAATAATTTGAGCATAGATATGAACTGTTGAACGATAAACATTTAGTCTTGGTTGTTCTGCTGTTCCGCTCAAAGTGTTTCTAATGCGATCATGTTTAGCTTTTCTAGCTTGATTTTTATCAGACTTATTAAACATACCTATTCTCCTTATTTCTTCTTACCTTTCTTAATTTCTTTTCTACGAACTGTTTCGTTAGTATAGTAAATACCATAACCATGATATGGTTCAACTTTCTTAATTGCCTTGATGTCTGCAGCAAATTGACCAACCAAAGTTTTGTCAATACCAGAAACAACGATTTCTGTTGCTGTTGGGCAAGTTGCAGTGACACCTTGTGGGATTGTCACATTAACTGGGTGTGAGAAACCAATGTTCATCACAATTTTGTTGCCTTGAACAGCACATTTATAACCAACACCAGAAACTGTTAGGCTTTTTGTGTATCCTTCTGTCACACCTTTTACCATGTTAGCAATAAGTGCTCTGTAAAGACCATGTTTTGCTCTAACTTCTTTAACTTCGCTGTTGCGAGTTAATGTCACTGTGTTGCCTTCAATGTTTACATTGATGCAAGATGTATCAACCCATTGACGAAGTGTTCCTTTTGGGCCAGATACAATAACTTCACTGTCTGTGCTAAGATCAACCTTAACTCCAGCAGGAATTGTAATAGGAGCTCTACCAATTCTACTCATCAGTTCAACCTCCTACCAAACATAGGCGAGTACTTCGCCACCTACATTCAATTTTCTAGCATTTTTATCTGTCATAACACCTTTAGATGTAGACACAATGGCAATGCCAAGACCAGAAAGAACTTTTGGAAGTTCATCTGCATTTGCATAGATTTTTAGACCAGGCTTAGAAATTCTTTTCAAACCTGAAATAACCTTTTCGCCTCTTGGACCATATTTTAGTGTGATCACTAAAGTGGTGAATTTGCCTTCGGTTGTTTCTTCAAAGCCAGCAATGTAACCTTCATCAAGAAGAATTTGAGCAATAGCTCTCTTCATTTTTGAAGCTTCCATAGAAACTGTGCTATGTCTTGCACCCAAAGCATTTCTGATGCGAGTAAGCATATCTGCAATAGGGTCAGTAATCATCATATTTCCTTTTCCTCCTTACCAGCTTGCCTTTTTAACACCAGGAATTTCGCCTTTATAAGCCAAATTTCTGAAGCAAATTCTGCAAATGCCATATTTTCTTAATACAGAGTGTGGTCTGCCACAAATAGAACAACGAGTGTAAGCACGAGTACTAAATTTAGCAGGTTTTTGTTGTTTATTTACCATTGATTTTTTAGCCATACTATTCTCCTTGTTCCTCTAGGCCTTTTTGAAAGGCATACCAAGCTTAGCAAGTAAGCTTCTAGCCTCATCATCGCTGTTTGCTGTTGTCACGAAACAAACATCGAAGCCACGAATTTTTTCAATTTTATCATATACGATTTCTGGGAAGATCAATTGTTCTTTAACTCCATAAGAGTAGTTTCCTCTTCCGTCAAAAGCTTTAGGGTTTAGACCTCTAAAGTCTCTAACTCTTGGAAGAGCAATTGCAATGAACTTATCCAAAAATTCATACATTCTTGTGCCACGAAGGGTCACTTTTGCACCAACTTTTTCGCCTTGACGAAGCTTAAAGTTAGCGATAGATTTTTTAGCTTTTGTCACAACTGGTTTTTGGCCAGCGATAGCTTCAAGTTCTTCAACAGCAAGGTTAAAGCTTTTTGAGTTTCCTTTAACATCGCCAAGACCCATGTTAAGAACAATTCTGTCTAGTTTTGGAACTTGATTTACATTTTTATAACCAAACTCTTTTTGAAGTGCAGGAACAACTTCAGTTTGGTATTTAGTTTTCAATCTGTTTTCAGCCATTTACCTTACACTCCTCTTTGAGATGATTTTGTGGTTGTAGTTTTCTTAGCAGAAGCTGTTTTTGTAGCTTTAACTGCTGTTTCAGCTTTTGGAGCTGCTTTTTTTGTTGTTGTAGCTTTTTTAGCTGTTGTCTTTTTTGCAGCTGGTTTTTCTTCAGCCACAACAGTTTCTTCAACTTTTGCTGCTACTTTTTTAGAAGTTTTCTTTTCTTCCTTAACAACTTTTTCATCTAGGCTTGCACCGCATTTGCAAACTCTAACTTTTTTGCCATTAACTACAGCATGTTTAACACGAGTAGCTTTGCCGCATTTTGGGCAAACAGGCATAACATTAGAAACATCAATTGCAGCTTCTACCTTTCTAAATTCGCTCTTATCTTGAGCACTTCTTGCTTTGTGTGCTTTTGAAACAATGTTTACACCTTCAACAACAACTCTATGTGTTTTAGGAGAAGTTTTAAGCACTTTACCAATTTTTCCAGCATCTTAACCAGTAATAACTACTACTGTATCGCCAGTTCTAACATTCAAATTTGCCATTATTCATTCCTCCTAAATTACTTCTGGTGCTAGTGAGATGATTTTCATGAAGTCTGCATCACGAAGTTCACGAGCAATAGGTCCAAAAATACGAGTTCCCTTAGGTTGTTTTTGGTTATCAATAACAACTGCAGCATTGTCGTCGAAACGGATTGTTGATCCATCAGCACGACGAATTTCTTTATGAGTTCTAACAACTACGGCTTTAACTACATCACCTTTCTTAACAGATCCACCAGGAGTAGCTGTTTTAACGCTAGCAACAATAATGTCACCAACACTAGCATATCTTCTTTTTGATCCACCAAGAACTTTGATACACATAATTTCTTTTGCACCAGTGTTGTCAGCAACTTTAAGTCTGGTTTGTGGTTGTATCATAATCTTACTCTCTCCTTCGTTATTTAACTTTTTCGACTATTCTCACCAAACGCCATCTTTTGTTTTTGCTCAATGGACGAGTCTCTTGAACTTCTACAGTATCACCGATGCTGCATTCGTTGTTTTCATCATGAGCAACTAAAGTTGTTGTGTGGTTTAATGTTTTCTTATAAATTGGGTGTTTAACTTTTGTATGAACTTTTACAGTAATGGTTTTGTCCATTTTGTTGCTAGAAACAACACCAATTCTGGTTTTTCTTTCATTTCTTTCTACATTTGCCATAATTCACCTTAACCTTTAATAGCCTTTTTAGTTGCAGCTTTTTTTGCAGGTTTAACTTCTGCAGCTGGAACAACTTTTGCTATGTTTAGTTCTCTTTCACGAATAATAGTTTTAACTTTGGCAATATCTCTTTTGCAAACTTTAAGTTGCATTGGATTTGCTAAGCTATTTGTAGCGTGAGCGAAACGCAAATTAAAAAGTTCTGCTTTCAAACTTGCAAGTTTATCAGCAAGTTCGATATCTGTCATACTTGCGAATTGATTTGACTTCATATTATTCACCCTCCACTTGTGCATCTAAATCTGCTTTTGAAACAATTTTAACCTTGCATGGAAGTTTGTGCATTGCAAGACGAAGAGCTTCTCTTGCAACTTCTTCTTTAATTCCGCCAATTTCAAACATTACTCTGCCCGGTTTAACAACTGCAACCCAAAATTCTGGATTACCTTTACCACTACCCATACGAGTTTGTGCAGGTTTTTTAGTAATAGGTTTGTCTGGGAAAATTTTGATCCAAACTTTACCACCACGTTTGGTGTATCTTGTCATAGCAACACGTGCTGCTTCAATTTGGTTAGATGTGATCCAGCATGGTTCCATAGCCACGATACCAAAATCACCATAGTTGATCTTGTTTCCGCGAGTAGCCTTACCAGTCATTCTACCTCTTTGAACTTTTCTTCTTTTTACTCTCTTAGGCATCAACATGTTTGTTTCCTCCTACAGTTGAAGTAAGGTTTGTTTTACCAAGGATTTCGCCTTTGTAAATCCAAACTTTAACACCAAGTTTTCCATAGATATGAGCTTCAGCGAAACCATAATCAATGTTTGCTCTTAGTGTTTGCAATGGAAGTGAACCTTCTTGATAGAATTCGCTTCTAGCGATTTCAGCACCATCAAGACGACCACCAACCATAATTTTAACACCCTTAACACCAGCTTTTGTGCATCTTGAAAGGGCTTGTTTCATTGCTCTACGGAAGCTAACACGAGCTTCAAGTTGAGCACAGATGCTTTCTGCAACAAGTTGTGCATCAGTATCTGGAGATTTAATCTCAATAACATTAACAACGATATCTTTCTTTGTAAGTTTTGCAAGACCTGCTTTGATAGCTTCAACACCAGCACCTTTTTGGCCAATAACCATACCAGGTTTGCTTGTGTGTAGTGATACTACAACTTTTTGAGCAGTTCTATCAATAGTCACTTTAGAGATAGCGTAGTTTTTATAGTTTTTAGAAATAAATTTACGGATTTCATTGTCTTCTTTAACAAATGCAGCAATGTCTTTTTTGTTAGCAATCCAATTGCTTGTCCAGCCTTTGTTAATTCCAACTCTAATTCCAACAGGATTAACTTTCTGTCCCATACTAACCTCCTATGCTCTTGTATCCAAAATCACAGTGATGTGACTTGTTCTTTTCAAAATAGAATGTGCTCTACCTTTGCTAACTGGTTGGAATCTCTTAAGAGTTTGTCCACCATCTGCAAAAGTTTCAGCGATATATAGGTCAGCTTTGTTTAGGCCAAGATTGTTTTCTGCATTTGCACCAGCACTTTCAACAACTTTCAAAATTGCTTCAGCTGAAGTGTTTGAAATGTTTTTCAAAATTGCTACTGCTTCAAGATAATCCTTACCGCGGATAACATCTAGAACAACTCTAACCTTAGAAGGAGAAATTCTAACATATTTAGCAATTGCTCTAGCTCTTTTATCACGGTTTTGAGCAATTTTTTCAGCTTTTAGTCTTTGTCTTGTAGCCATTATTTCTTGCCTCCTGTTGTTTTAGCACCTTTATGACCTTTGAAAGTTCTTGTTGGTGCAAATTCTCCAAGTTTATATCCAATCATTTCAGAGGTAATATAAACAGGAACATGTTTTCTGCCATCATGAACAGCGATTGTGTGACCAATCATTTCTGGAACGATTGTTGATGCACGAGACCAAGTTTTGATTGGTTGTTTGTCGTTGGCTGCATTAAGTGCATTAACTTTTTTCATCAAGCTTTCTGCGACAAAAGGGCCTTTTTTAATACTTCTACTCATTATGTCCTACCTCCTAATTAACTCTTTTAACAATAAACTTGTTAGAACGATTTTTCTTTTTGCGGGTTTTAAGTCCAAGAGCTGGTTTGCCCCATGGAGTCATTGGACCAGCATGTCCAACTGGTGATTTACCTTCACCACCACCATGTGGGTGGTCAACTGGGTTCATAACAGAACCACGAACGGCTGGGCGAACACCCATGTGTCTTTTTCTACCAGCTTTACCAAGTGAAACAATTTCGTGTTCGGTGTTTCCGATTTGACCAATTGTTGCACGGCAAGAAACTGGAACTTTTCTCATTTCGCCAGAAGGCATTCTTAATGTTGCATATTTGCCTTCTTTAGCCATATATTGTGCACTGTTTCCAGCACTACGAGCGATTTTACCGCCACGGCCAGGTTGGAATTCAATGTTGTGTACAATTGAACCAACTGGAATGTTTTCAAGTGGTAAGCAGTTACCAACTTTAATTTCAGCATTAGCTCCACTAACAACAGTGTCACCAACTGCCAATCCTAGAGGTGCCAAGATGTACCTCTTTTCACCGTCAACATAGTTCAAAAGAGCAATGTATGCACTACGGTTTGGATCGTATTCAATGCTTGCAACTTTTGCAGGAATGTTGTCTTTGTTTCTTTTGAAATCAATTACTCTATACTTTTGACGATTTCCACCACCAATGTGACGAACAGTGATTCTGCCGTAAACATTTCTACCACCAGATTTTTTAACTTTGTCTAGCAAGCTTTTTTCTGGTTTGCTTGTTGTGATTTCTTCAAAAGAAGGAGTGGTCTTAAATCTTTGACCAGCACTTGTCGGCTTATATTTTTTCAATGCCATAATTTTCTCTCCTCTTTGCTATTAAGACAAGCTGTCGAAGAATTCGATAGATTTGCTGTCAGCAGTTAGTTGAACGATTGCTTTTTTATAAGAACCGGTCAAACCTTGTGTTCTTCCTTGTCTTTTAATTTTTCCGTAAACATTTGCTGTGTTTACACTTTTAACTTTAACTTTGAAAATATTTTCTACAGCTTGCTTGATTTGAGTTTTGTTTGCATTTTTTGCAACTTCAAAAGTGTATTTCTTGTTTGCAATGTCTGCATAACTCTTTTCAGACAAAACTGGTCTAATAATGATATCTTGTGCGAACATTATTTGCAAGCCTCCTCAATTTTCTTGATAGCAGCTTTAGTAACAATAACTTTGTTTGCAACAGCAACATCATATGTGTTAACTAGGTCTGCAGTTGTGACATTAACATTTGCAAGGTTGCCGCTAGCACGAACAACATTGTCGTTAACTTCTTCTGTCACGATTGTGATTCTTTTGTCTAGTTTGAATGCATTAAGAACTTCAACTAGATTTTTTGTTTTGCCTTCAACTTCCAAGTTTTCAACAACGATTAGGTTTTTGTCAGCAACTACACTTGATAGTGCACTAACAAAAGCACCTGTTTTCATTTGTTTGTTAAGTTTCTTAGAGAAATCTCTTGGCTTTGGAGCAAACACAACACCACCGTGTGTCCATTGTGGAGAACGGATTGAGCCTTGACGAGCACGGCCTGTTCCTTTTTGTCTCCAAGGTTTACGGCCACCACCACGAACTTCAGTTCTTGTTAGTGTGCTTTTTGTTCCTTGTCTTTGATTTGCTAAATATGCAACGATTGCTTGATGAATAAGTGCTTCGTTATAAGGAACTTTGAATACAGAATCAGCAAGTGTCATTTTGCCAACTTCTTCAGCTTTTAGATTATATACTTTAACCTGCATTATTATTTCCTCCTACCTTATTTGCTCTTAACTGCTGAGCAGATAGTGACAATGCTTCCTTTTGGACCAGGAATTGCACCTTTAACAAGAAGCAAATTGCGTTCTACATCTACTTTAGCGATTTCTAGATTTTGGATTGTCACTTTTTCATGACCATAATGACCAGGCATGTGGTGATTCTTTAGCACTCTGCTCATATGAGAAGTTGCACCAAGAGAACCAACAGCACGGTGAACAGGACCGTTACCATGAGTCATTCTGTGGCGTTGTGCATTCCATCTAACAATGTTGCCAGTGAAACCACGACCACGAGTATAACCAGAAACATCAACCTTGTCGCCAGCTGCAAAGATGTCGCATTTAACAGTTGCACCAAGCTCCAAAGCTTCGTCTAGCTTGAATTCTTTTAAATATTTTTTTGCAGAGATATTAGCTTTCTTAAAATGTCCAGCTTGTGGTTTAGAAACTCTGCTAGCCTTTTCATCAACAAAGGCAAGTTGTGTGGCATTGTAGCCATCTTTTTCTTCTGTCTTGATTTGAGATACATAGCAAGGACCTGCTTCCACTACAGTGACAGGAATTACTGTGCCGTTATCTGCAAATAATTGAGACATACCGATTTTTTTACCAAGTATTGCTTGTTTCATTTTCGTATTATTCCTCCTGCATCCTATAGTTTAATGTTGATATCCACACCAGCAGGTAAATCGATCTTCATAAGAGAATCAACAGTTTTAGCTGATGGATTGAAGATATCAATGAGTCTTTTGTGAGTTCTCATTTCAAATTGTTCTCTTGAGTCCTTATGTTTGTGAACTGAACGAAGTATTGTCACAACTTCTTTTTCAGTAGGCATTGGAACAGGACCCGAAACTTTTGCTCCAGCCTTTTTTGCTGTTTCCACAATTCTTGCAGCAGCTTGGTCAACAAGGTTGTGGTCGTAAGCTCTAAGCTTAATTCTAATTTTTTGTGTTGCCATTATTTTCCTCCAATTTTAGATTTTTTCAACCTGTGCTTTTGGCATCATTTTCTGCGGTAATGTTGGCAAGCCAAAAAGGTTGAACGCACCAGTCTAGCTGGCACTATTGTCAACAAAAGTTATCTTTTTGGAAAAAGTAACCTTCTGTATCTTCCCAAATTTGCGACTGGGCTGCACCATTCCTACCCGACTTGCTATATAAATTAATGAAACTAAATAATTAGTATAAATATATTATATAGTAGTATCGGCCAGAGGGCAGAATTATCCCATAGCCGCACACGCAGCGACTACATAATACTACACACACGGATATGTGTCAAGACTTTTTTCAAAAAAAATTCAAATATTTTTAACTTTTTTCAATTCATAAAAATTATCATTTCAAAACAAAAAAGAGGGACAAACCCTCTTTTTTATTCGTTATGAGAACGACACCCCTTCAAAATCAACTTCACTTTCATTTTGTTCTTGAAGTTTTTTGAACTTATCATCAAGCCAAACAGTGAATGTTGCTTCTCTTTGATCTTCTTCAAGTTCAATATCTACCTCTGAAATAACATATTTCGATTGTGTTTTAACAGATGTAAATGTTGTTGCACAAGTGATTGTTCCAGTGATTGTTTTTGATCCAGATTCTGAACTTCCTTGCTTAATACCATTTAAGTATAAAGTATGGTATGTATACATTCCTGAATTTGAACTATATGATCTTGGAAGATAGACAGACCAATCTTCACCTTCTACAGCATCTAATGATTGTCCGCTTAATATATTCACTGACCCAACTTTCACAATAAGATCTGAAGAATCATTATAAACTGTATAAACAGAAGTTCCCCAAACAGCATAAACAGTCATTGTTCCATTAACAGTTGAAACAAGTCCAGCCCCAGAAGAAGAAAGTGACCAACCAACAAATGTATTTCCTGCCAAGGTGATGGTTGCCACAGCATCAAATGCCGTAATCAAATCTGTGCCATAATCAAGAGTTAATGGCATTTCTGCACCGTTAGTCATTGCAGCTGAAGAATTATTAACCTCAATAAATCCACCATTAGACTTATACCTAACAACATATTGCCTTGTCACTCTTTGGAATCTTGCAGTGATGGTTGTGTCAGCAGTTATTGTTCCACTTGTTGAACTCCAAGTGCTAAACGAATAGCTATATTGTGCAGTATCTGTTTTTGGTGTTGCAGTGATTGTTTGCCCTGCAATCGTTAAAGTTGTGCCACTCGTTGTAAACGAAGTGCCTTCTTCAACTGTTATTTCCGTTGTTGAGACAGATCCATAGCTTGTTGGACTTGCCACAAATGTGACGGTATAACTTTGCTTAACAACCGTTGCAGAGAAAGTAGCCGTAATGGTCATATGTGATTCCACAGATGTTCCAGAAGAAATACTCCAAGAAACAAAATCATATTCGCAATCTGCAGTGTCTGCAGCAGGTCTTGCAGTGATAACATAATCTGCAACCGAAAGAGTGTTTCCACTTGTTGTGACAACAGATCCTGTAGGAACACTGATTGACGATGCCCCAACACTACCATAACTTCCGTTATTGACTGAGAATGTGATAGTGTATTTTGTGACGATAACTAGATAATTAGGTTTCAAGTTTCCACAATCTAGTCCTGCCCCACTAGGCATATTTTCCAACTTGAGATGATGATATGCACTCAACAAGCAATCATCATCTTCGCTATATGCTAAATAAGTGGCTGGAATATCTTCATTTTCAAACAATTTTCTACTTGTTTTATAGACACTGATATCTGTATCGATTTCTCCAGTAATTCTTATATAACTTGTAGCAGACAAGTTTATGTCATCGCCATTAGATGCTGTATTTCCTGAAAATTCAAGATCATTATTC
>JAZNPU010000005.1:0-7917 GCA_045589795.1 Clostridia bacterium | reverse complement strand
GATTTTCTCCACCTTCAGTCACGATATATGTCAAATAACCCTTGCTATCATAAGAATCTTCAAATGTTCCAACAAATTGAACATCTCCACTGATTGTGCAAATTGAATATGTTAGTTCAGCAGCACTTCCGCCATTGAATCTTGCATATGTCAATGTGTCACCATCCATATAAAGAGTTCCAACTTTGTCGCCTTCTTCCAAGAACATAATATCATCATATTTGTTTCTGCAAACAATATATCTGTCACTGTTAATGTGTGGAATTGTGCTATCACCATCTTTTGCAATTGTGATGTCACCATTTTTTGTGTCAGCAACAACTTTATAAGCATATGTGTTTGTTGATGTTCCAAATGTTGTTGTGAATAGCAATTTGCCAGCTCTGATGCAAAGCAAGCTTAGGTTTGCATTGTCGTTGATAAGAGCTTCGTTTGAACCATCAGCACCAATTCTGTAAACTCTGTTAACGGTTGTGTCAATTGCATTTTCTTTTGCAGCCAATGTATAGAAAACATATCTGTCTGCACTATCTTGTTCGCTAACACCCATCTTGTCACTGAAAACTGCAGATGTCACAGCTGTTTTTTCAAACACTGTTTCAATTTCGTTGCCAATTTTGAAGCTTTTTAGTGTTTTGCTTACTGATTCATAAACCACAAGGTTAAGTGTTTTGTTGTCTGCACCAGTTTTATAATATGCAAAAGTGACAGATTCATCTGCATTGTTGTCTGCCGTTTTATAGATTTCTTGTGTTTTGCCATTAACAAGGTTATATCTCATGAATGCTGTTTTGTTATAAAGCACTTCACCTTTGTTGTTTTCACCTGTTCCAGGAGTTGTATAATACAAAAAGTCACCAATAATGTTTATAGAACCTTTGTCATACCCAACCAAAGCATCAACAACTTTTGTGTAAGTTGCATCTTCTGCAATTGAACCATCATTTGCAATGGCAACTTTATAAATGCTTCCAATTGTTCCACCATTGGTTTCGCCATCGTTTGATGCAAAGCCATTTGTGAAATATAAATGTCCGTCATAAACAACACTTGAACCACCATTTGCAGTCACACCTGTTGTTGAGGTTGTTGTTTCGCCATAATCTTTTGGTTTGCAGCCAACAGCAGTAAACATACATGCTGTGCAAAGAACAAAACCAATAATGCTTAGTAATATTTTTTTCATTAACTTTCGCTTCCCTTATTTTGTATGAATAATTACTGTAATAATATACAATACAAATTCAGATTTTGTCAAGAACTAGCAACGAATTATAACTGTTAAAACCTAATAATTTTGCCATTTGCAGCACTCAAAAACAAAATATTGTATATTTTGCCATCAATTTCATATTTTTTACACTCCTCAATTTGGCTGTTTTGCTGCGAGCCCACAGCAACGGCATATGCAAACTTGTCTTTATATATCACACCAAAAACCTTCTCTGTTCCACAAACATCAACTGTTGTCCACCTGCTTTTGGGAAACACCGAGCAAAGTTTTTCATGTGGTTTTCCAAGCTGAAACAATCTTTCCAACTTTGGTTTGATGCAATCAAAAAAATATGTGTCGTGCACAACTCCAAAAATTTTTTGCATTGTGCTTTTTTCTTGTTTTGTCTGCTTATTCTTTTGAATTTTCAAATAAGCCTCCATGCAGCCATTAGTCCCATTTTTGCATGCAAAAAAATTGTAATCCTCAACAATAACAACAATATTTTCTTCCACCATGCAAGGCAAATACAACTTTGTTGTTGCTGTGCAAACAAAAGTACAAATCAACTTCTTGCCGCACACAATATAAGCCTTTGCTTTTTGTTTGAAATTTGCAATTTGAATAACCAAACTATGCTGATTTTGTTCCTTTTTAATTTGCACAAAACCTTTGGCAGAAAGAGGTTGGTCACTCAAAAATTGATTATCTTTGATTTGAAACTGTTTCAAAATCATAAAAAAACTTTGATATTCCATGATGGCAATATATCAAAGTTTTGACTGATGTTATTAACAATTTTATAAGGAGTTTACACTCTTTTTATACAATTTTGACAAAAGTTTCATAAAGTTTGACAAACTCTTGTGGCGAAAGTTCCTCTGCTCTGGCTGCTGGATTGATTGAATTAAGGGCAAAAGCTTGTGCAATTTGCTCTTTTGAATATATTTTGCTCAAATTGTTTGACAAAGTTTTTCTTCTGGCAGAAAAGCATTGTTTAACAAACCCAACAATTTGGTTATAGTTCTTTGGAATGTTTGTTATTGAGCAGTGAACAATGCAACTGTCAACATTTGGTGCTGGAGTGAACATTTGTCTGCCAACAAATCTGGTTATTTTTGTGTCTGCACAAAGTTGAATAATTATGCTTAACACTCCATAATCTTTGTTTTTTGGTTTGGCAACAATTCTGTCTCCAACCTCTTTTTGAACCATAATTGTCAAACTTTTAACATTAAGCCCACAAGTTAAAAACTTGCTAATAAGCGGACTGGTTATATAATATGGCAAATTTGCAACAACTGCAAAGTCGTTGCCCACAATGCCAGCAAGCTCATCGGTTGAAATATTCAAAAAATCCTTAAACACAACCTCAACATTGTTATATTCTGCCAAATTTTGTTTCAAAACAGGTTCAAGCTCGGTATCAATTTCAAAGGCATAAACAAATTTTGCTTTTTCGCACAACTTTGCTGTTAGTGCCCCAGCACCTGGGCCAACTTCAACAACAACATCAGACGACGAAACCCTACTGTCGCTTACAATGGCAGATAGCAGATTGCCGTCTGTCAAAAAGTTTTGACCAAATTTTTTCTTAAAATTTATTTCCATTTTGTTTCCTTATTTTATATTAAAAAATTTCATTGTGTTTGCATCCACTTGTTTTTCAAAATCAGCAAGGCTCATTTGCAAAACATCAGCCACTTTTTGAGCTGTTAGCCAAACATTTTTTGGCTGATTAATTCTGCCCCTCAATGGTTCTGGTGAAAGGTATGGACAATCTGTTTCCACCAAAATTTTGTCTATTGGAAGAGATTTCAAATATGATCTATCTGTTTTTTTGTAGGTTATATTGCCAGTAAAACTAAAATATACACCCAGCGAAGCAAATTGTTCTGCCCAAGAAGCCCCTTCGCTATAGCAATGCATGCACACTCCGCCACCCAAAAGGTGCTTGTTTTGTTTCAAAATATCATATACATCTTGTGCTGCATCTCTGCAATGAACAACAATAGGCAAATTTAATCTGTGTGCCATTTGAATTTGTTTTTCAAACACATACTTCTGTTTGATTTTTTCTTGCTCGGTTGCTCCATAATGATAATCCAAACCTATTTCACCAATTGCAACAACTTTTTGTTCGTTTGCAAGTTCTTCAACTTCATGAAGCATTTGGTCTGTGACTTCATTTGCATATTCTGGGTGAATGCCAACAGTTGTGAAAACATTCGAATGTTCGTTTGCAAGGCTGATTCCCTCTTTAGAATCCTTAACACTGGTTCCAATGTTTATGATATATCTTAAGTTGTCTTGCTGCATATTGTCTATTATTTGCTTGGCATCAAGCATAGAACTAAGCAAATGTGCATGTGCATCTATCATAAACTTCTCCTCATATATGTATTAATTTGTTCATAGAATTGTATTATGAACAGAGTTTGGTTAATTTTGTTAATTTCTGCCATTGTGGCATTGACCATTTTCGAGCCACAAAATGTGCTTATTGGGCTGTCTACTGCTGGCAACAAGGCTGTTAGCCTTTGCTTTGAACTGTGTGCAATTTATGCTGTATGGACTGGCATCTTTAATATACTATCTCAAACAAAAATAAGCAAGTGGTTGAATAAACTTTTGTCGCCAGTGGTCAATTTGATTTTTGGTAAAAACACCTTAGACGAGCAAAGCAAACACTATGTTTGCATGAACATGTCTGCAAACCTTTTGGGCATGAACGGTGCAGCCACCCCACTAGGAATCAAAGCCATAGAAAGCATGAATAAAAATAATTCTTCAAACAAGGCAACTTACCCAATGATTATGCTAGTTGTCATTTGTTGCACAAGCTTACAACTTTTGCCAACAAGCTTGATTGGCATGCTAACAGCTGCAGGAAGCTCAAACCCATCGTCAATAATTGTTCCAAGCTTAATTGCAGGCTTTTTCAGCACGGCTTTTGGAATTATTTTGGTAAAAATTTGTGGTTTAATAGAACGAAAAATTGCAAATAAAAGGAGTAAAAATGGCTAATTATATTATTCCTTGTTTTTTATTTATTCTGTTTGTTTATTGCTACATTAAAAAAATCAATGCTTATAACCACTTTGTTTGTGGAGCAAAAGAAAGCATTGATTTGTGCATAAACACATTTCCTTATTTGGTGGCAATTTTTATGGCCGTTGAACTTTTCAAATTGAGTGGATTGGCTGCAATTTTATCTGGTTTTCTTTCCCCTGCTCTACAATTTGTAGGAATGCCCAGCGAACTTGCCGAGTTTATGATTTTAAGGCCTTTCACCGGCTCAGGAAGTTTGGCAATGTTGTCAGAAATTATTGCATCTTATGGTGTTGACA
Organism: Clostridia bacterium; assembly: GCA_045589795.1. Classification (GTDB taxonomy): domain Bacteria; phylum Bacillota; class Clostridia; order Christensenellales; family UBA1242; genus RGIG4790. Next base: position 3,354 of record JAZNPU010000005.1, on the reverse strand, counting down.
ACTATATCACAAAATGTGCCTGTGTGATCATGAGCTGCAGCGAAACAATTTTTTATGTTGTGGCGGTTTATTTTTCAACTGTAAAAATCAAAAAACTTCGATACACAATTCCAATAAGTTTATTGGCCTCATTTGTGGGAAGTGTGTTTGCTTGTTTTGTATGCAGATTCATATAAAAAAATAGCCGTCAGGCTATTTTTTATTGTTATATATTTTTTGCAGTTCTTCAGTTGGATTACCGTCCTTGTCATAAACAAGAAACTCCTTCATTTTTATTCCAACTTTTGCTCCCTTTTGAGCCTCAATCAAAACAACAGAATATTCTTTGCTTGGATTTGGCTTAACAAACACAGCTTGCTTTGGTTGCAAATTGTGTTGTATTAACTGATGGCAAATTTCTGCAAACCTTTTAGCAGTGTGAATCATATAAAATTTTCCACCAAATTTTAAGATTTTTGATGCAGACTGCACAATATCTTTGAGTGTTGTTGTTGTTTCATGAGTGGCAATATTGATTTCTTCTGTTTGGCTGGCACTTTTTTCTGTGAAATATGGAGGATTTACAACCACCACATCAACAACAGTTCTATTCAACATTTTTTGAGCATCTTTCAAATCACAATTAAAAACTGTTATGTTTTTTATGCCGTTAAGTTTTACACTCTCTTGGCTCATTTTTGCCAAACTTTCTTGATATTCAAAGCAATAAAAGTGTTTAGCATTTGTTTTTGCAGTTCCCAAAATGCTAATCACTCCACTTCCCGAACAAAATTCAACAACTATGTCACCTTTTTTTGCTCTAAAAAAATTTGCAAGCAACACCGAGTCACTCGAAAAACAATACCCGTTGTCATCTTGCAAAATTTTAAGGTTTCCACATTGCAAATCTTCAATTCGTCTAGTCATTTTCTGGTGCACTTACTGGACAAACAGCATAGCATGTGCCACAACTAATACATTTTTTTGGATCAATCACAACATTTCCGTTCGCATCAAAGCTGATTGCATTCACTGGGCAAGCACCAACACAAGCTCCACACTTAATGCATTTATTTTGATTTATTTTGTAAGCCATTATTAGCCTCCTTGTTGATTAATTTTATGTCTGATAGTGGATAAACAACAATGTTTGCCACTTCATCTCCTTTTGTAAATTTTACCGATACCATTTGTCTTAAAATGTCGTTATAAACAGTTGTTCCAACCCCATCTGGAGTTTTAACTTGACTGTTTATTTTTGGCATTTTTTTCAAAACTTCTTCATATTGTGGATTTTCATATCCAAGACAACACATCAGCCGGCCACAAAGACCACTAATTTTTGTTGGAGACAAAGATAATCCTTGGTTTTTGGCCATTTTGACAGTCACATGTTCGAAGTCGTTAAGAAACCTCTTGCAACAACAAATTTCTCCACAAGGACCAATGCCGCCCTTGATTTTAACTTCGTCTCTTTGACCAATTTGTTTAAGTTCAATTCGAGTTCTAAGTTTTGTTGCTAGTTCTTTCAAAAGTTCTCTAAAGTCTACTCTATCTTCGGCACTAAATTCAATAATAACTTTGCTTAAATCGAGGCTATAAACAGCATCTACAATCTTCATATCAAGGCCAAGTTCACGAGCCTTTTGTCTTGTTATTTTTACAGCTTCTTCTGATCTTTTTTTGTTTTCTTCGAATTTTCTTTTGTCGGCTTCGGTTGCAATTCTAACGACATTTTTCAATGGTTCAAAAAGTTCAGTTTCGTCAATATCTTTTTCTTTGAAACACACGGTTGCAATAAGCTGTGCATCTTGATAATCCACAACAACATCTTCACCAACATTACACTTTATGCGATTTGGCGAAAAATAGTAAATTTTGCCAAGTTCGTGAAATCTTACTCCTACTATTTTTTGCATTTTACTTTCTCCTGTGCCAGTCTTAGCAAAAATTGGTCTAATACTGCCGTTGTATTTGTATTATAATACAAGTCTTCTTTCAATCGCAAACATTCTGAAATAATATTTGTTGTTGCCTGCAAAGAAAATTGCTGACTTATTCTATTTAGTGCTCCTTCGTGATGCTTGTTAACAACCAAAGAATTGTTGCCAGACAAAATCATTGAAATGTCTCTCAAAAGCAAAACACAAACATCTAAAAACTCATTTTTATCTATGGTTTTTGCTTCAAAAATATGAGCGAATTTTAAGCAATCTCTGCTGCTTTTAAGGTTTTCAAGCATATCAAAAATTGATTCATACATTTTCAAAAAACTTTGTGCTGTTAATTTTTCTGCCAATGTGCTGTTTTGGCTTGAACAAGCAACAGCAATGTTTGCTGCATCTTGCGAAACCCCATTTTGTTTAAGCAAACTTAAAATTTCATCTGGTTTTAAGCTGTCAATGTTTAGTGTTTTTACTCTGCTTAAAATTGTGCTCAATACATTTTTTGTGTTTGCACAAGTCAAAACAAAAATTACATTTTTTGGAGGTTCTTCCAAAGATTTCAAAATTTTGTTTTGGCTGGTGTCGTTCATGCTTTCAACAGAAAGCAAACAATAAACCTTTTTGTCTGCCTCATAAGGCGAAACACTGATGTCTGCCAAAATTTCATTAACAGCTGCAACATCAATTTTTCCGTTTATGCCATAAACAAAAACATCTGGGTGAATATTTTTGTTTATTCTTTCAAGAGAACTTTTTGTAATAAATGCTGCCGCTTGATGGGCTATTGCATTTGCAAAATTCAAATCTGCACTGCAAAGCATATATGCATGATTTTCCCTGCCCGATTCAAAATCTTGAACAATTTGTTTATATTGATTGTTATTGATAACAAAGTTTGTATAATCCATAATTAAAAACTAACACACAACGGCAAATTTGTCAATTAAAAAGCCATGGGACTTCCATGGCTAAATTTGCTTTTATTAAGAAATTTTCAAAACTTTCATTTGAATTGTGCCACCTGGTGTCACAATGTCAACAACATCACCTTTTTTCTTGCCAATTAATGCTTTTCCCATAGGTGATTCGTTTGAAACATATCCTTTGTCTGGATTGCTTTCAATGCTGCCCACAATTTTGTATGTGAGTTCTTCATCAAATTCAATATCATAAAGCACAACAGTGTTTCCAACTTGAATGTTGTCTTTTGAAATATCTTTGCTGTCAACAATTCTCGCATTTCTCAATGTTTCTTCAATTGTGAAAATTTCAGTTTCAAGTTGAGTTTGCTCTTTTTTTGCTGCATCATATTCACTGTTTTCGCTAAGGTCGCCATATTCTCTGGCAGTTTTGATATTATCTGCCACGATTGGTCTTCTTTCAACCTTAAGATATCTAAGTCTTTCTTCAAGTTCTTTCTTTCCTTGTG
>JAZNPU010000004.1:0-7497 GCA_045589795.1 Clostridia bacterium | reverse complement strand
CACTAGTTTCAAACGGGATAACCCTTAGTGCTTTTTTTGTGATGATTATTGTTCTTTGCCGCATTTACTACAGAAAACAGAATCTGAATCTATTTCTTGTCCACAATACTTACAAAATTTAGAGTCTTGAAAACCCCTTTTTATTGCTTTTGCAGATTTTGTAATTGCTTCTTCAGAAATTTCTGCTTGTGTTGTAGCCATTGCCTTCAAGTCTTCTTTATTTTCATCTTGAATGTATCTAGCAGTTTTAACTGATACTTTTGAAAAAGCCGGCATAAAACTTGCTATCAAGATAAACACAGAAATCATACATATAGCAATTGCTCCAAAAATTAAATCCCCTTTAAGAGTCTCCTTGTCAAACCAATCTGGATGGCCCATTTCTGGAACCTTTATGGTTGAACTATAAATAAACAAACAAATTCCAGCTGCAAGAAGGACAAACCCTATTATTTTCAAAATTAAAAATATTAATGGTTTTTTTGTTTCTTTTTTATTCATAAATATATTCCCTTATTTTACTAATATTATGCTTTCCAAAGGCCATGCAAGTTGCAATATGCATAAACGGCTTCAACAGTGTCGCCCGCTTCAATCAAAAATTCAACATGTGGTTTTGTCATTGGTTTTAATGCTTTTCTTTGATTGCCCTTGCTGGTTTGCAAAGAAACCCATTCAATATAGTGCTCTGCTGTCATAGGGTGTTCAACAGAACCAACATCTACCTTAACAATATTGTTCTCCACAACAAATGTAGGAACATGTTTTTCAACAGAGGCATCAGTTGTGCCAGCAATCATTTCTTTCATTGGTTGCCCACAACAAATAATTGGACTTGGTGTTTGTTTAACCATTGCAACAATTTGTCCACAAATGGCACATTTATAAAATTTTTGTTTCATAGAATTTCTCCTTTGTTTTTATATTATATATCACAATTATTGAGCTTGACTATCTTTTTTTTGCTCTTTTTTTCGTTTTATTGTTTTATAAACAAAGTCTATCACTTTATCAATCAAAACCATAGCTATAAGCATCAAAAACAACCAATGTTGTTCTAGAGGAACATAAATTTCAAAAACTCTTAAAACACATTGATAGGCATATAATCCAAAGCTTAATGAACCTAAAAAGCTTAAAAATTTGCAATTAACATTCAATGTATTTGTGAAGTAAATAAGCATTGGCATTAATAATAAAACCAAGAAATATTCACTGACTAAATTTTCTTTTGGCAAGTATGCCAAATAAAGAACAATGCCGAATAGTAAACCTGTTATTATCCAATTAAAATTAAAAGATTTAATTTTGAGATTTATTTTTGGAATTTGAGAAAACAAAGCACCAAGGCAAACACCTCCAAAGCCTCTAAACAAGCCCCACCCCTTTAAAATTGGAATGTATAAAAGCAGATAACTAATGACAACAATTCCAACCAAGCAAGAAATGAAGATTGCTTTGTTTTTGATTAATCTTTTCAAGACATAAACCAAAACAAAAGATAATAACATATATGGAATATACCATAAATACCCTAGCATGCTGATTTGTCCATCTAGAAACATATACCAAAAGGCAAAAATTAATCCGACAATAAATGGAAGTCCTAAAGCTTTTATCTGCTCCATAACATTTGCCATAATCCAGTAAAAAATGGTTTATCTGATTGTTTGTCTATTGACTTTATGATATAGAACCCACTTAGAATAAAGAAAAATTCAACGGCAATATAACCATGATTAAAAAACTGATTTTTGAATGCAAAAAAACCATGATACCAAACCACCCACATAGCAAACAAAAATCTATATAATTCTATTAAACCATTTCTTGTTGTTTGTTTTTGTGTAGTTTGAAAATTAACTAGTTCTTTTTCATTTGTCATAAATTTCTCCTGAAAACTATTGTTTCTTTTGCCTGTATAAAACTATATTTTCAAACCCTTGTTGAAAATTTTATTTTTGTTAACAAGTTTGAAAAACTGTTCTAAATAATCAAATCCAGCTTGGTCTAAAGCTTCGCAATGGACACAAAGAGATATGTGGTCATATTTTTTTGAGCACTTTTTGATTTGATTGTTTACATAGCTATCCCCAGCAAAAACATTTTTGACATTCCAATCAACCAATTCAACATTAGGATTGAGCTTTTTAGCAAATGTGGCTGATTTGTCCAAAAACAAAGAAATACAATCGAAATGATTTTTTAACACATCAGACATTTTGTTATCTATATTGTAATATGGAGGTGTCAAAATGTTAACAAATTGCTTTGGGAAAATATTTTTTAAGTTTTCTTTTTCGGTTAAAACATTTTCAATAAGCTCTTGATCAAAAACCAATTCACATTTTTGTTTGCCTGCATGGTTGCAGTGTTCATATCCATGTTGAGAAACCCAAACAAATTTATTCTTTTTGATTAGCTTAATTGTTTTGGATTCTAATTGAGTTGGAATCACGGCATAAATTGTTGGGATTTTATATTTTTTGACAAGTTTGTCAAAGGCACTGAAATTTTTAGTGAACATGCCAATGTCGTCGCACCTTAACCAAAATTGCCATTTTTTGTTTTGTTTTTTAAGATATTCAATCAAGTTTTGCATTTCTTTTTTAAGTTTTCTCCCATGCAGATATTTTAATAAATTAAAACTGGTGTGTCAAATCGCTTGATTATAAAATTAAAAATATATTCAGTTTTCATAACAAAAAAAGCACCATAATTTGGTGCTTTTTTTTATTGCTCAAAAGTATAACTTTCACAGCCTGTTAGTTCTATGATTTTTTTGGTTCTGTCTGTCACATTGTTCACTTTGCAATATCTATCCTTGAAAGCCTTATCATTTTTCAAAAGATTTCTCATGTCAGCTAAAAATTTAGCATAAATTTCATCTTCAAAAAACATATTTTCTGAGTCTTCTTCGCTATATCTTTTTCTGAGTCTGTTAATCGTATAATCCAAAAATTCTTCCATTGTGAAATCTGGAGTTCTGTCCTGCCCCACAAAAAAGCTTCTAATGAAAACAATGTCTATTGTGCTGTTTCTGTCAGCTGAAGATATCAACTTGCCATAATCGCTTCGTGGAATGTCTTCAAATGAAGATCTATGATCTTCAATTGCTTCCTTGATGGTTTTTCTTTGCTCGTCAGTGAAAAACTTTTTGAACCCTGGATTTTCATAAAATCTTTCAGCAGCAATTTTCTCGTGTGTTTTGTGGTCAATATATTTTCCATTATCGTGGCAAGCAGCAATTGCAAAAATCATGTTATCGTCTAAATGGTCAAGATGTAGAGATTCTTTAAGTTCAAAAGATCTCCTTATAACTTCCAATATATGCAAAATTCCGTGACCTTTATCATTTTTTTCATATTCAGGAAAAATATTCTTTTTAATATAGTCAATCAAATCTTTATTGACATTTTTATAGTTAATTTTCATAGTTAACCCCTTCATTATATATTTTTTTAGTTATCAACATCAATTGTGCTAAACATAATGTTATTTTGCCAGTTTTTGATAGCCTCAACTTCAAAATCTATCATATCGTTTGGCAAGTTGTTGATGTCAGCCCATTTTAGTTCTGAACACTTTTCTGGTTCATTGATTTTAATATTTCCCTTATATGATGAAATTTCAAAATATACATCAAAATATGGTGCTAATGATTTATTTCTTCTGTTAACAATAAAAGTATTTATAATATCTTGTTTTGTTATTGTTATTGAAAGTTCTTCTTGGGCTTCCCTTATTGCAGCATCATATACATTTTCACCTTGGTCAACATGCCCTGCTGGAAGTGCCAAAAATCCAGGCCATAGTTTAGTGCCTTGTCTTCGTTGCAAAAGGATTTTGCCTTCGTTGTTTTTAATGATTAAATAAATTGATGCTAAAAAATTTTCCCTGCCCATACTTACTCCCTGCACAAGCATTATAACATATAACTAAAAATTATTGATACTTTTTCTAAAATTTATTTAATTTTATGTCTAATATTTTTTATAAACTTTGTAAACATTCAAAAGAATAAACTTTCATTATGTTTTTGGAATTGTTGCTTATATTACGAAATATATCAATAACAAATGCAATGGATAATAAAAATAAAAGAACCATTTCATAAATTTATTGAATTTAATGTTTTTCCCTCTTTGTCCGTTGTAAAAATACAATACTGGAATGGCTAACACAACACCAAATTGTAAAATTGCATAGAGCCAATCAATAGCAAAAACATAAACCAAAAAATATGGAACCATCATTAAGCTCATAGCTAGCATTTGTTTCTTAAAATCATCTTTGTATGCCCACATAAAGAAGATTATAAGTGGGGCCACACAGCTCCAATCGGCAGGGAACGATACAACACAGATAAGAATGCTCAAAAGAACTTTAGCATATGTTTTTAAGCCTGAATCGTTTACTCTAATTAATAACAATCCACATGCAAGCCCCCAAAGAACACTTGTTTGATTGAAAATTCCATAAAAGCATGGAATAAATGAATAAGCATCAACAAAATTAAAAGAATTTAGAACATATGGAAAATGCGAAATAATTGCAAAAATTAAAATTCTTAAAAAATATTTTTTGAAGTTTTTTGTGTGAAGATATCCTTGAAATATGCAATAACAAAAAACAGGACATGCAATTCTGCCAATCAGGTGCATTATTATTGCAATCGGATTTGTTGAAAAATCTGGAAAAATTGCCCAAGCAACATGATCGATTGTCATGGATATGATTGCAATGATTTTTAATACATTTGAATTTAATCCATGATTTGGTTTTTGTTCTGTTAAATTCATATCCTTGCCTCCCCTATTTGTCAAGCCAATTATAGCACATCTGTTTTTAATTACTAAAGCAATTAACAAATATACATAAAAAAACCTACTAGATTTCTCTAATAGGTTTATTTTTTATTTTACTTTGTAAGTAAAAACACCACCTTCAATCCACAAAGTAAGTGTGCGAGCTGTATTACCAAAATCACATTCGTTTAAACCAAACTCTTTTTCATCGCCAACACTATCAACTAATAAGATTTTTACACTATAACTACTCAAATCAAAAGTGGTTTTATAACACAATTCTGAACCCGTAGAACTAGTAACATCAATAGAGTCGTAATCACAAGTTATTCTTAACTTGGCATCTTGCTCCTCATACAAGTCATATATAAAATATTCATCAGTTCCTGATTTTTGAACTGTATATTCTTTTAATGGGGTTTCAAGATTTATATCACTTCCAGCATAGGTAGTAGCAGTTGTTCCATCTTCTGAAAACTTAATAATAGGATTTCTTGAAAGGATTGTTCCCACAGCCCAGTTTTTTATTGAAGTTTTAGCTTCTTCAACTGTATTGATGTTAGAATTATGTGCAATAGCTTCAATAAGTTGACGATTAGATGTATAAAAGTGTTCAACAAATTGTTCCAAAGTCAAATCTGTGGAATATGCTCCATTATCTCCTTGCTCAATGCTTGATATAGCAATGTTACTATCCCAACTTAATTCAGCAGACCCTGCTTGAACAGTAATGGTTTTCCCTGCCAAATCTACCGGTCCACTTGGTGGTGGATTTTTACCACAGGCAGATAATGCAAAAGCACAAGGCAAAATCAAGCATATTGCCAAAACAAAACTTAAAAATTTCTTTTTCATAACCCCTCCTAAATTTTATTGCTATATTCAGTATAGCATAATCATATTTGTTTTGTTTTGTTTTTTATAAAAATTTTCAAAAATCTTATAAAAAAAACCTAAATCATTCACAATTTAGGTTTCACTTTGGCGGAAAGACCGTTATCCAATCCTAACGGCAAAATTTTCAATGTTATAGGAGGACAAAACTTGTTTCTTATCCTATATTTCTTGAAAATATGATTTTGGAACCCCGCAAATTGGACAGGTCCAATCATCACTAAGGTTTTCAAATTTTACACTTTCTTTTGAATCATCATAGATATATCCGCATAGTAAACACTTATATTTTTTACCATCAGATTTTTCAGTGGTTTCTTCTATGTATGTTGGGGCATTTTTAGGGGCTTTCCCCTTTACTACCTTGTGATAATAAGAATATGTCATTGGAGTAAAATTATTTAATCTTTCACAATTAGATACTTTAGCAATAAATATATCGTGAGTACCACAATCCACAATATCAATTACATTGCATAAAAAATAACCATTAGTGTTTTCTTTTAGAACAGGTAGCTTTGAGATTGTTTCATATTCAAAACCAGAGAATTTATTAGTATCTTTTGAGCTATAAAACCCAAATTTTTTAATCAACTCTGGATTTGTCTTTTCTGAAATTATTGAAACAGCAAAACATCTAGATTCCTTAACTGCCTTGTTTGTAAAATTGTTTTTATTAAGACTGATTGTAACAATCATATCCTCTGCCGTGATTTGACAAAATGTATTGATAATGCAACCCACATTTTGTTGGTTATAGTTTGTTGTTATAACATACATTCCATAAGAAATATCATGAAAAAGTGTTTTGTCCATTATATTCTCCTTTAATTTTTTTTGTTTAAGTATACCACATTATGATAGATTTGTCTTATTATTTCGAAAATTGTGTAAACAGTCTGCTTAGCATTAATAAAAATTTTAACAAAAAAAACGTAAATCAATATCGATTTACGTTTTAATTGGCGGGAAACACTTAACCTCAACTGAACTAATATTCATCTTTATTATATACTGTTGTAAAAGATATATAATTAGTCTTTGGAGGAATGGCTTGGTAAAGTTGACAGATTAAAAATTCGATAATACTCACTATTTTATAAATCCAATATGATACAAAATAAAAAATATTCATAAACCACATTAAGAATGCAATAATTATGTAATCTTCGCCTATTTTGTTTAACAAATAAAAGATTTTATTAATTAAAAAAAATGGAAGTGCAAGTATAGATAAAGAAAAGGTTAAGAAAAACACAATTATACGTACAGGGAATAAAAAAATCGTCCAGTTGATGGTTTTATATTTCAAAAGCATAATTTTTATTAAATCTATAGGGGTATAATATTCACTTAATGAATATTCTGTGTTAAAGTGAATTAATGCCATATTATTTATCCCTTTTATAAAAACACCCAACTAAACATAGGGTTCAGTTGGGTACATTTTGGCGGAGGCCTTATAACGAAAATCGATAATTATTGTTTTTTTAGTTTTTCATAAACATTGTTAATATTTTCTTCATTGTTAAAGAAATCCTCTAAAGAATCTCATTTTTTAATATCTAGAACTTTTAAATTGAAGCTTTTTATGCCCATCTATGTTTTTGTTTGTAAGCAACATCAATATTTAAAATTATCTTGTCTAACATCAAAATTAATGCAATTTTCTTTTAAGTTATTGTTAAAGCTTTTTGTGTTTTTAGATTCAGATGTAACAATGCCCTTTTTTCTAGTATTCATTAAACATCCAATTTCATCCTTATTTTTTTGCGATTTTTATATAATTAATTTC
>JAZNPU010000003.1:0-2124 GCA_045589795.1 Clostridia bacterium | reverse complement strand
TTCATAAATAATCTTAATTTTGCCATCAAGATTTTCAATTAGTTCAATATTTGTCATACTTACTCCTTAATGTGAGTTGTAATGTCTATGATTGCCTTTATTCTATTTTTTAATTCTTTGTCTTTGCCGGCAAAGTTGTCTAGAAGTGTTGTAAACAATGCATAATATTTCTCATCTTTGCTTTTCACTGCAAGCAAGAAATTTTCAATGATATACAAATATTCTGCTTTGGTCACTGCACAACCCTTAATTTTTTTGATGCCAATGACATATGCCTTAATATCTTTAACCAAAAATTCAAGTCTTTCATTTAGTTCTGTGTTAACAGTAATAACAACTTGTTCTTTTTCAACTGCTTTTGGTTGTGCTCCACACAATTTTGCAACTAAATATTTTTGGAACGGAATGATTGTTTTTTCACAGAACACAACATAACTGCTTCGTCTGTCTTCATCATTTGAAAAATGTTTCACTAGCAATTCATTAATGTTCACTGAACCAGAATCAATGTTTTTTAGCAAGCAAAAAACAAAAGCGATTAGCCTTGATGGTTCATCAGGAATATTAAGTTCGCCTGTTCTTGCTGTGGCAATTTTCCAAGCTGAATTCCAATTAAAATTGATCATTGATTCAGCAATAGCATTATAAACTGGTTTTGTTGTTGCAATAGATTTCAAAATGTCGCCAATTCGTTTGTCTACCAAAATAAACTTACTTTTGGCCATTGTTTCACATGCATCAATAAAAGGCTTAATGTCTTCTTGTGTGTAATTCATAGTAAACTCCTAGTAAAACAATTTTAGCATACAACAACAAGTTTCACAAACAATTTGAAATAATATGTGCTGAAAATTATCGATTTTGATAAAAAATTTAGTCAAAAATTATTCACTTTTATATTTTTATATGTTATACTATGCCTGCAAATACTTAACCGGAGGATTTTATGGATACAGCCAACAACACAACCATCAGCAAATTGGTTCTTTTGTATGTTTTCGACAACATGGAAATGCCACTAACTGATGCATCAATCACAGAAATGTGTTGTAGTCAAAACAGTTGGATAAGCTTTCTAACTTGCAAAGAAATTATGACTGATCTTTTAGACACCGGATTTATTATTGAAAGCACAAACAATGCTGGCGACAAATATTACACCATCACTAGCGATGGCAGATCATGTTTGAGTTATTTCTTTATGAAAATTCCAAACAGCTTAAGAAACGAAATCGCAACATTCATCAAAGAAAATCGCCTTAAATTTCGTCGCAGACAAGAATATTTTAGAGACTACTATAAAAATGCAGATGGTTCTTATACTGTTCTTATGAAAATTGTTGAACCACTTGGCACAAAACTTGAATTGAAGCTTAATGTTCCTAACCGTGCTGTTGCAAAACAAATCTATAAAAGATGGGAAGAAAAAGCTAGCGATGTGTATGCTTCAATATACAATATTTTAATTGATTAAGGAGCCAAAAATGACATATAAAACAAGCGGGACATGCTCTCGTGCAATAGAATTTGAGGTTGAAAACAACAAGGTTTATTCGGTTAAATTTTGGGGTGGTTGCCTAGGAAACACCCAAGGTATTTCAAAACTTGTTGAAGGCATGGATATCGACGAAGTTATCACTCGTTTGCAAGGCACTCAATGCCGTGCCGGAACCAGTTGCCCTGACCAACTTGCAAAAGCATTAATTGAATATAAACAACAAACAAAATAGTCGACCAAAATCGACTATTTTTTCTTTTTTATTAAATAAAAAATGCACTGAAAACAGTGCATTTTATTTTTGATTAAATTCTTGATCCACCAACAATTTCAGCAGCACCAATTTCCAAATCTTCTTCGTCAACCGGTTCGCTTGATGGATTGTGTTCTTCAATTTCTTCTGGAGTGTGAAGATTGATTCTGTGAAGGAATACTTTATTGTCTTCGTCTGTCACAAAAACATAAGCATATTCATCAATAATTTCTGGAAGCATGTTGCCATATTTAACATCTTCTGTATCAATTTTGATGTTTGATGTTGAAAGTTGTTCGTGTTCTGGGTTTTTGTCTTGAACATCTGTTTGGCTAGTGAATGTATAACGAACTTTATACAAGTGATTTTCTCC
>JAZNPU010000002.1:0-3738 GCA_045589795.1 Clostridia bacterium | reverse complement strand
TCTTGTTGTGAGCCTTGCTGGAGTTGGTGTAGGGTTATACTTTATGCTTAGAGAACCGGATCCAAACACTCCACCAAGCGGTGGTGGTGGAAGACCTATTTCTGAAGCTCAGCAAGCTTTTATTGATAAAATTTCGTCACTGGAACAAAAGGATGTTTCGGTGTCTTCTTATGCTGATTTGGTTGATCAAAATGGCAACACAATCAACATTGGTTCAATCACTGATGTTGTTGGAGATTACTTCGTTGTTGTTGATGCCACAATCAATTCAGGAACCCCAACCATTTATGAATTAACCCAAGTGGGAAGTGGTGCTGTTTCACAAACCAGCACAGCTGCTCAAGCCTTAACCATTAAAGAAATAGAAATCGCCGAAACCTATGCAGAAGTTGAAGCATTGTCTGGAGACTATGCAATTGTGACAGATTCAAATGGAGATAATCCAAGAGTTGTAAGTTTGAAAACTGGTACTGTTGTTTTAACAGAAGAATACTTTGACTACACAGAATTTAGTATGGGCACTGTACCAACTCCTGCAACTGAAGCTGATTATGTTGGAAAATCAATGTATGCCGTTTCTGAGTTTAATTGCAATATTTTGGTTGTTGACAAAATGACTATCACTGATATTGTGTTTGATGCATCAAATGAGTTTGAAAAAGTGTTATACACATTTGATAGAGTAATCTATCCATTAGACAATGCTGGTGATTCTGAACTCAGTCAACCACTAACATTTGAAAAGAAAATTTTCTCCTATGAGGTTCTTGAGGATTATTTGGTTGTGAACACTTTGGATTTTACAACAGTTTATTCTTATGAGCTTGATAGCGATGGCAAATTGATTGAATTAATGGATCCAATTGCTAATACTTTTGAAGTCGCAAGCCCAGAGGATGATGTGGTCTTGACTTTTGATGGGGTGGGCTATAAAACTGCAATTTATCACACTGTTCAAGTGCTTGATGATAAACTTATTGTTGCAACCAAAACAGCAGGAACTTATGCTCAATTCAAAGATCAAAAACACATTTCAACCTTCTATGATCAAGTTTTGATGGAAGATGGCAAAACACAAAATGTTTTAATCAAGGTTGATTATTCAATTTTTAGCCTTACAGAAAATCAGTTCTTGATTATCAGCCATGATTTAAGTGGTGATTTAAGTGATATTTCTGTTATTGACGGCTTTTATGTTATTGAAATGACTACTTATGGCTTAGCAGAGAGTGCCGAACAAAGTGCTGCTAACCAAACAACAAAGGTTTACGACAATCAGTTTAATTATGTATTGACATATAGCAAGCATGTCTATGGAGACATTATTGCATACGACGGAACAAACTTTATTACTTCTGGCATGCCTGCATCAACAATCATCAATAAGTGGGGTGAAAAACTTTTAGAAATTAACAGATATAAGGTTGTTTCATCATCATATTATCAAGGCTTTATTGTAATGGCATATGATGGCGAATATATTGTCTATAACACCATTGATGATGTGATTTATAACGGGAACTTTAATTATGCCAGCGAGATTATGAATGGCAAAATCATTGCTTATTCTCAAGGTCGTTATAACGAAGAAACCGAAACAAATGAAACAGGTGGGTTCATGCTTTTTGATTTGGTCAATAATGATATTTCTCCAATTTATGATTTTGACACAGCAAGTATGAATTTGATTATGGCATCAGTGGGTTATTATTTCACTGTTGATAGCTCAACCAACTTATACACTTTGCATTATACAAATGGTCAAGAATCTGAAACAAATATCAAAAGTTATTCTTATGAAAAATTTAATGATGTTGTGTATTTGCAAATTACATATAATGACAACTCAACAAAGCTTATTGTTTCAAATGCAATGAGTGAATTAGGGGAACTTTCAAGTGATCAAATTTTGGAAAAATATCCAGATAATTTCGAAAATGAAGAAGAAATTGCTCAACAAACAACAACTTTAATGAATCATACAAGCTTGACATATCTTCCTAGTAATGGCTTTGTTGAAACTGATCAATTTGGTGGATCAAGCGGTGGAGGTACTGAAGCCACTTTTAATGGATATGGATCAACACTAAGTGGTAGCAGCTCTATTTCGTCGACGAATTCACAAGGGCAATATAACTTTATGTCAGTGACTGAGTCGGGTATTTCTGGTGGATCAGCTGTTCCTTATTATACATTGTCCTTTGGTATTGATTTTACTTTTGATTATGCTGATGCAATTTCAGAAAAATATGGTTTGGAAATTGCAACTTTCGATGATTGTTCGAACTATGGATATAAATCAACTGCTAAAATAGATTCAGCTGATTCAAAAAATTATAATGCTTTGAAAAATTGGTGGATAAATAAGTATGGTACGGATGGTGATAATACGGCTGTTGTCTTACCTTTCCCACCTTCTACATTTACACCATCAGGTTATTCATATTCTTATTATTTTCAAAAGGCAATCGCTTTAACATGTCCTTATGCTTATGTTATTGTTATGAGATATATAGATTGGGATTATATTGTGGAAGGTTATGAAAATTGGAACGAATCTTATCATTTTCATTATGCAAGAGATGTTGTTATTATTGGTATTTCTCCAGAATGCTACATAGATTCAGGCAGTTCAATTTCAGTAAGTAAAACGATGAATCAGGCTGCTATTGCTGGTATAGTTTCTGAATCAGCAGGCTCTTTTAATAAAGCTAATATAAACAACTGTGCTAGTAAAAGTTTACCTGCTTATTTGATGTATGCATCAGGCACGGGTATTTCAAATTTGGGTTGTGGTATAGATTTGCCAACAGGGTTTACTCACAGTCCGCATTATAAAACTGGTATTTATACTAGCTGTTCAGATAGTCATAATATTAGTACTGGTGTTGCAGGTGAATATTGGGGTTATTATGATTATAAAATGTCCATGACACTAAACATAACCACACATATGAATTCTTTTGATGCATATTATGGAGCTTTAGATGTTCCTGTTGATAGTACAGGTTCTGCAATAAATTATGTGCTAGATGATGTTTATAATGTCAATGGAAAAATATTATCT
This sequence comes from Clostridia bacterium, assembly GCA_045589795.1. GTDB lineage: Bacteria > Bacillota > Clostridia > Christensenellales > UBA1242 > RGIG4790. The sequence goes on along the minus strand of JAZNPU010000002.1, from coordinate 671 downwards.
GTCGAAACAACGGTTGCAGGAAATAGCAGTGTAAAACAATCGAAAGAATCTTATGGTAATGAGGTAAAATTTACTGTTCATAATGGCTATACAGCAGTATTTAGTGATTTTACAGTTTGGCAGCAATATAATAAAAGCGGCTATGGATATTATGCATATGATGATTATGCATCTAGTACAGGATTTACACTAAATTCATCATCAACAAGTTTATCTAGAAAATTTAGGAGAGAACAATATTGGAATGAAGGGTGGTTTGATGGTGAAGATTATATGTATCTTCGTGTAAAATTCATCAATGTTTGGGTGAGGTTTACTGCCCCAACAACTCATTACACTACCAAAACTAGTGCAAAGACTTTTAATGTTCCAAAAAGTAATAATTTACAAACAACTTTGGCAAACACAACAGAAAAAATATTTGTTGCAAAACCGGCATATGGCCCAAATATTGTTTATGGTTATTGGAGTAATGAATATATTGATGGTATTGTTGTGGCAACAAGAAGAGCAAACTATAGTGCCTTTTTGGAATATAGCGATTTCGGTTATAAAACAACTGGCATTGCTGTTGAAACGAGCGATGGTCAAACAACTGGAAATTTAACCATTTGTGGAGAAAATGGAGTATTAAACAGTGGTGTTTTAGCTGAGCTTTTGTCTAAAACAAT
>JAZNPU010000001.1:0-5101 GCA_045589795.1 Clostridia bacterium | reverse complement strand
CGACAAGTAGCAAAGTTGAAGAATATATTGATGCAACAGCAAAAATAAGCGATGATGTTGTTTTGAAAACAAACTACTCTCAAATTTCAAGCATGATCGAAACAAAAACAGGAACTTGGAACGGATATTATATTTTGGCAGTCCTATCTGTTGGACTTTCTATGCTAAGCCAATATATCACCGAACTTTCAAACAAACACAAAAACAAAACTGCTCAAAACATTGTTAATGCAGCAAACCCACAAAACAAATCTATGTGGTTTATGAAGCTCTTGCTTCCTGTAATGATGGCAATCTTTGTTTTCACAACCAATGCCGCATTTGGTATTTATGTTGTCACAAACTCAATCATAAGCATTATCACTGGATCAATTATTAACTTAATTATTGGAGCTGTGTTCAAAAAGAAACAAGCTGAAGTTGATGAATATCTTCTAAAAGAAGCAAACAAAATCGAGAAAAAAGCAAACAAAGGAGCGGCAAAATAATGAAATCTATTGAAACACAAGGAAAAACCGTTGACCAAGCAATTGAAATTGGACTTTATAAACTTGGAGTGACTCGCGATCAAGTTAAAATCAGCATTTTGGAACAAGCAGGACTTTTCAATAAAGCTCGTGTTCGTTTGAGCTTGGACCAATCTAGCGAAACCGAAACTGAGGTTAAATCTTTGGTTGAAAAAATTGTTGGACTTATGGGTCTTAATGTTGATGTTTTTGTTGAAGAAACAGAAGAAAGTTTCAATGTTGATGTGACTGGCGAAGATGCAGCCATCTTCATTGGAAAAAGAGGCGACAACCTTGAAGGCTTTGGATTTTTGATTAATTCAATCTATAACAAAAACAGAAAATCTGACGAATATAAAAGAGTTATTGTTGACAGCGATGGTTATAAAGGAAAAAGAGAAGAAACTTTGAAAATCTTGGCTGCAAGAACAGCTAGCAGAGTTGTTAGCACTGGCAGAAACATCAAACTTGAACCAATGAGTGCAAACGAAAGAAGAATTATTCACTCTGCCCTTGCAGATCATGCAAAAGTTGAAACGGTTTCTAACGGCAAAGAACCATATCGTTATATCACCGTGGTTCTTAAAAATGCAAAAGACAAAAGAAAACAAAAAAGTGAAGACAGAAAAGCAAACGAGACTGCTCAATTCACAAATATTGAAATTTCTGAACCAAGACCAAATGATGAATAATTGATACCACCCGATGGGTGGTATTTTTATGTATTTTTTTGAGATTACTTGATTTAGCAAATTTTTAGTGTATAATATAGCTATGGAAAATTTGAAAGACACAATTGTTGCAATATCTACGGGTTCCACAAGTGGAGCCATTTCTATTGTGCGATTAAGTGGAGATAATGCTATAAATATTGCCGACAAAATTTTTGTGTCAACCAAAAAACAAAAACCAAGTGCATTCACTCCAAGAATGTTGGAACTTGGAACAATAACAACCAAAAACTTCAAAGAACAAGCGATGTGTGTTGTTTTTGTTGCACCATTTAGCTACACTGGCGAAAACATTGTTGAAATTCAGTGCCATGGTGGACTTAAAATTGCACAAGGAATAATTGAAGAATGCTTAACCTTGGGTGCAAGACTTGCAACCAATGGAGAATTTACAAAAAGAGCCTTTGTGAACGGAAAAATGAGTTTGGCTTCTGCAGAAGGTGTGATGGACATAATCAATGCAGAATCTGATGCTCAAGTTAGAGCTGGCTATGACCTTTTGAGTGGAACTTTGAGCAAAAGTGCTCAACAATTTCAAAATGAGCTAACTGATATTTTGAGTGAAATTGAAGTTTCTTTTGATTATCCAGAAGAAGAAATTGAATATATAACAAAAGTTGGTGTTGAAAGCCGACTTAAACAAATGTCCTCTGCCCTAGACAAAATTATTCAAACTGCCGACACAGGAAAACTGATTTCTAGCGGAATCAAAGTGTTGATTGTTGGAAAACCAAATGTTGGAAAAAGCAGTTTGCTTAATGCTCTTTTAGACAGAGAAAGAGCAATTGTCACAGATGTTCCTGGAACAACCAGAGACACAGTTGAAGACTCTTTTAGTATAAACGGAATCAAAATTAAAATTATTGACACAGCTGGAATTCACGACACTGTTGATTTTGTTGAAAAAATTGGTGTTGAAAAAAGTAAACAACTTATTAACAGTGCTGACATAATTTTGTTTGTGACTGACAGTTCAAGAGGCGAAAACGAAGAAGACAGCCATATTTTTGAACTAATCAAAAACAAACCTTTTATTAAAATTGCAAACAAAGCAGATATTTCTTCGCTTTCTAAAACAGCTAGTGACAAAACTATTGTTGTTAGCAGTGTGACCGGACAAGGAATTGCTGAATTGAAAAACAAAATATACGACCATTTTGCAAAAGATTCTGTTGTTGAAAGCGGTGTGATTGTCACAAATGCAAGGCATTTGCAAGCTCTTAAAAATGCAAAAACAAGCATCGACAATGCACTTGATTCAATCAATAATCAAACTTTGGATTTGGTGTCTATTGACCTTAAGCTGGCTTACTCTGCCCTTGGCGAAATCACTGGCAACACAACCGGCGAAGACATTATTGATGCAATATTTAGCAAATTTTGCTTAGGAAAATAATTATGAAATTGAAAGTTTCAAAACTAAATGTTAACAGCACAGTAATAAATCAGTTAGAAAACTGGGCTTATTTTGATGGAAGTGAGGAACTTAACCGTTTTGTTCTTTCAAACGGGGAATTAAACTTTCACACAATCATTGAAAGACACTTAACAAATATCAACTTTCATTCCTATGCTTTGCTATACTCTTTTTGCGACAAGCCTCTTGGCCTTGCATTGGTGAGCACTTTTGTGAATCCAAGAGACAAAAACCATGTTTGCTGCATTGACTATATTTGTGTTGATCCCACCGTTAAGCAGAAAAATATTGGCTCGCAAATGATAGAAGACATCACATCAAACAACAATCCGATCATAAAAGATCACAGAATAACATTATTTATGGCAAACATTTCTCCTGACAACATTGCAAGCAGAAAACTGTTTGAAAAAACAGGATTTAAGATTGACCACGAACGAGAAGTTTTGCTTGCCTACAAAAATATTTCAAAAACCTTTGGGGAATAAACATGACAAAATATCAAGCTATTGTAGTTGGTGGTGGACATGCTGGTGCTGAAGCAAGCCTTGCTTTAGCAAGAACTGGCATAAAAACCTTGCTGATAACTCTAACAAAAGAGTCTATCAGTTTTTTGGCATGCAATCCTTCTATTGGTGGAACTGCAAAAGGCCATTTGGTTTGCGAAATTGATGCACTTGGTGGCGAAATGGGCAGAAATGCTGATCGCACCACTTTGCAACTCAGAATGCTAAACCTTGGAAAAGGTCCTGCTGTTCACAGCTTAAGGGCACAAGTGGACAAAAATGATTATCACAGAACAATGCAATTGGTCTTGGAAAATCAGCCAAATTTGGACATTTTGGAAGACGAAGCTGCTGAGATATTAACAAACAACAAACAAGTTTGTGGAATTGTGACGGCTTCGGGCAAAAAATTTGATTGCTCTGCTATTGTTTTGTGCTGTGGAGTATATTTGAACAGCCGCACAATCACTGGTGAAATTATTGAAGATGCTGGCCCTGCAAATTTTGCAAACAGCAAAAACTTGACACAAAGTTTGCTTAATCTTGGTTTTGACATTCGCAGATTCAAAACTGGAACTCCACCTCGTCTTGATGGAGACAGCATAGACTATTCTAAATTTGAAGTTCAAGAAGGCGACAAAAATATTCAAACCTTTAGCTTTTTAACAAAAAAAGCAAATCCTAACACCAGAGTGTGCCATTTGGGCTACACCACTGCCAAAACCAAGCAAATTATTTTGGATAACCTCGACAAAGCCCCAATGTATAGCGGAGTTATCACCGGAAACGGCCCAAGATATTGTCCAAGCATAGAAACAAAAATTGTTCGTTTTTCAGACAAAGAAAGACACCAAGTTTTCCTAGAACCAGAAACCAACGACAACAATTGGATTTATGTTCAAGGAATGAGCACCAGCATGCCAATGGACATTCAACATCAAATGATTGAAAGCATCTGTGGGCTAGAAAAAGCAAAATTTACCCGTTATGGGTATGCTATTGAATATGATTGCATCGACCCACTAAACCTTTATGCAACACTTGAAACCAAACTTGTTGAGGGCTTGTTCTGTGCAGGACAAATAAATGGAACAAGTGGCTATGAAGAAGCCGGTGCACAAGGAATTTTGGCCGGAATTAATGCAAGTTTGTTTATTAGAAACAAAGAACAGTTGATTCTTGGAAGAGACAACAGCTACATTGGTGTTTTGGTTGACGACTTAACAACAAAAGGTACAAACGAACCATACAGAATGATGACCAGCCGTGCAGAATATAGACTTTTGCTTCGTCAAGACAATGCCGATCAAAGATTGACAGAAATTGGATATTCTGTTGGGCTTGTCACAGAAGAAAGATATAAAAAGTTCAAAAGAAAAATGAAACAAATTGAAAAACTAAAAGAACTTTTGCAAAAAACAATTCCACCAAGTGCTTTGCTTGATGAATATCTTGAATCTGTGGGCGAAAAACCTGCTCCAAGAGGACTCACTATCGACAACCTTTGCAAACGAGCAGGAACAGACCTTTATAAGGCAAACAAAAAACTTAAACTTTTCAAAGGTTTTTCAAAGGCAGCCATAACAGAAGTTGGCATTGATGCAAAATATGAAGGATACCTTTCAAGACAAAGTCAACTTATTGAAAGAAGTAAAAAACTTGAAGAAAAAAGAATTCCTCAAGGCTTTGACTTTTTGTCTGTTAAAGGGCTTAGAACCGAAGCTGCTGAAAAACTTGCACAAATCAAGCCATTAACACTGGGTGCTGCAAGCAGAATAAGTGGAGTTAACCCTGCAGATATAACAATTTTACTTATGCATGTATAAATTTGCAGTTCTTGACGATATTTTTACAAATAAACAATAAAAATGCACTATTTTTTATAAAAAATGCAAAATATATATTAAACAAATAAAAAAGAGAACTTTTAGTTCTCTTTTT